>JAGNKX010000008.1 GCA_017999915.1 Spirochaetota bacterium | reverse complement strand
TCGATAATCTTATCAGCTTTCATAAAAGTCCTCCTCCTGACTGTTTTAAATGTGGTAATTTAATTTTCGTCAGTTAGAGGACTTTTTTATTGCATGAAAAATGTGCGAAAGATACTATACGTTATCAAGATGAGATTATAAAAAATATATGTTATACCGAACTTGTTTACGGAAGAATCAATAAGAAACTTGATGTTCAATTTTCAAAGAAACAAATTGAAGAATTCATTTATAAAATTTTAATAGAAACCGAAGAATGTTTCTTTTCAAAGAAAGGAAAGAACTTTTATATCGTAAATAAAGAGAATAATGTCAGAATAACTATAAATTCAAATACTTTTAGAATTATTACCGCAGACAGGATCATTTAGCAAGGCGCACAACAAACCATAGCCGCTGCGCTCTTCGCTAACTCTCCTCAGCGTGTGGGCGCCTTCGCCAGCACCGGGTCCGTCTTCAGGTCTTCCACCAACTGCTTCGTGCGCAGCTCCCGGCCCTCGCCGTTCATATGGAACTCGTTGTCGAAGAAATATTTCTGCGGATAGATGTAGTTCAATGGGCTGCCGATGACCTTCATGTGGACGCGCGCGCGTATATCCTTGTCAAGGCTCCGGAGCATCTGCTCCTGCTTCGGCCGGTCGTTCTCCAGGAGGGGCGAGTACGCCAGGTATATCTTGACACCCCGCGGCTCCCAGGTGGAGGCGAACCTGTTCAGGTAGGCGACGATGACATCGTTGACGCGCTCCGGCAGGAAGCGGGTCATGTTCATCTCCCTGGCCTGGGGAACGTACTTCGCTATGAAATCCATCCCCTTGAAATAATCCGATTTAAGGCCTATGTGGCCGATGTTGTCGCCGTATTCATTGAAGCCGGACCGCCGGTGGCCCACTCCCTCCTTGGTGGGAGAGAGAAGCCCCTTGAGGCGTCGCTGGAAGGTGAGGGGAATGTGGCCGATGAAAGGCATATAGTTCTCCCTGGAATAGTACTTGATGATCCAGGGCATGATGATGGTCACCTCTATGAGGGTGTTGTCGCCCGTGCCGATCCCCATGTAATGGGTGTAGTCGAGGGCGAAGACGACGATATCGTCCTTCTTGAGATAGGGCGTGATCTCGTCCATTATGTAGAGCAGGCCCAGGCCGCCGTGGAGGCCCATGTTGATCACATTGTAGCCGGTGGCCTTCTTGATCATGGCGCTGTCAAGGCCGAAGGCGAGGCTGGAATCGCCGACGAAGATCATCCGGGGCTGCGCCGTGGTCCGCATCAGCCGGTGCTTGTCCAGGAGGGTCATGAGGTACTTGTCCTGGTCGATCGGCTGCACATAGATGATCCCGAAGACCGTGGACAGGATGAGCGCGCTGAATATGAAGGCTTTGAGAATGAACTTTTTCATGTCTGAATCCCGCACCGGTCCTTTCGCTTAGAATTGGAAATATATGAATTGCGCCGTTTTCAGCATTCCGGCGAATATCGACATCACCATGAGGTAATAGAGCGCCCACCGAACGACGAGCGGCCGTTTCCGTATCATCTCCCTGATGCTGCCGCGGCTCTCCTGGATATAGTTCACGACGCAGAGGAAGACCACCAGCAGGAGCATGAAACCGAACTCCTGGAGGCCGAAGAATAGCGGCAACTGGATGAAATTGGTTCCCCAGAAATGGGTGAGCATGTACCAGCCGTCGGCCATGGTCTTCGCCCTGAAGTAGATGCCGCCGAAAACGAATAGATGGTAGGTGATGATGATCATCACGGCCTTCTTCAGGCCTTCGAGGAACCGGGGGAACATTTCTTTCCTGGTGCTCAGGACCGCCACCGGCAGCAGGAACAGGGCCGCGGCGCCCGCGCCTATCCTTCCGCCGAGTCCCATGCCGATGGTTTTGCCGAAACCGGCCGCGGCCGCGGCGACTGCGAAAAGGGCGAAGTAGACGGCCGGCGGCACCTTCGCCATGGTCCCGAAGAACGTCTCTCGAACGGCGCCGCGGATCTTCGCGGTGAGGCGGCTGATCACGATGAATATGCCGTTCAGGGCTCCCCAGACCACCAGGGGCCAGTTCGCCCCGTGCCAGAGGCCGCTCAGGGTGAAGACGATGACCGTGTTCAGGTGCCAGCGGAACTTGCTCCCCTTGTTCCCCCCCAGGGGGATGTACAGATAGTCCCTGAACCAGGTGATGAGGGAAATGTGCCACCGCCGCCACAGGTCGCCTATGGACGCGGCGAGAAAGGGCCGGCGGAAGTTGGGCATGAGCTCATACCCCATGACCTGGGCCGTGCCGATGGCGATGTCGGTGTAGCCGGAAAAATCCGCGTACACCAGGATGCCGTGTAGATAGATCGCCATCAGGACCGGGAGCCCGTCGAAATACTGCGGCTGGTTGAAAACCATGGCCACGTACTGCCCGATCCGGTCGGCGATGACGAGCTTCTGGAAAAAACCCCAGGCCATGAGGATCAGGCCGTTCACGACCCGCTCATAATCGAACTCGACTTTTTTATACAGCTGCGGCAGGAGCCGCGTGGACCGCTCGATGGGGCCGGAGAGAAGGGTCGGGAAGAAGCTCACGTACAGGGCGAACATGCCGAAATGGCGCTCCGGCTCCCTCGTGCCCCGGTACACGTCGACGGTGTAGGAAAGGGCCTGGAAGGTGTAGAAGGACAGGCCCACCGGCAGCAGGAGGTTGAGAACCGGCGGCGTATAGGTCCCGCCGAAGAAAGCCGTCAGGTCCCTGATACTGTTGTTGAAAAAGACGAAATACTTGAACATGAAGAGGATGCCCAGGTTGATCGCCACGCTCAGGGCGACGCAGAGCTTCCTGATCCGGTCAGTCCGGTTGTGCATCAGCAGGCCCGTGGCGTACACGACGATCGTTGTCGTCATGATGAGAATCGCGTACTTGGGGTCCCACCACATGTAGAAGAAGTAGCTGGCGATGAGGAGATAGATCCATTTAAACCGCTGGGGAACGACGAAAAAAATCGCCACCACGATTGTGAAGAAAACCAGATATTGAAAAGAAACCAGTGACATAGCTTATGCCGCACCCCGGTGAAAAAGATAACAAGCAATACAATAATTGATGTCTAATTGTCAATAAAAAAACATCAGCCGTGGGTCGGCGATCAATGGTAGCAGTCGTAAACTAGGGGGGCATGGGCCATCCCGCTCGTCCGCCTCGTATAACATCCATGTTGACTCGGCGGAATCGGCGACATCCGTGTCGCTGCTACTGCCAGGATGGCAGGAGTGTCGCGAAGGGCACGGATGCCCGTGAGCGACCTCGCCGGGATGGCTCCATGCCCCCCCTAAAATTATACTGCTACCGCGATCAATCCTGATAAGAGACAAGAATGCCGGCGCAGATGAGCTCCGCGTCGTGGTCTATGCCGAGGTATCCCTTGTACTTGAGAAGGAGTGAATCCCTGTCGTTCTTCGCTTTTTCAATGAGGTTTTTCGTGCGGGTGATGGTCCCCTTCAGGTTCCTGCCGTACCACTTGAACTGCGCCTCCAGGAGCTCGAGCTTTTCGGCGAGCTCCGCTATGCGGCGGTCGCAGGATTCCTTCACCTTTTCGATCTCCGGGTCGATGGTCACGTCCAGGCTCTGGCTCATCATCGCCTTGCGCGCCCCGATCTTTTCCTCGATCCTGGCGCGGGCCCCGGCAAAATAATAGTCGATAGCGGCCGCGTCTAATGCGGCATCTTCGGGATCGGGAACGGCGCCGGTGTTTTCCTGGAAGCAGAGCTCGGCCTCGATGGCCTCCAGCTCATGGGCCGGCACTTCTCCGTCCCGCGCCACCACGACCGGTATGATCTCCCTGGTGCGCGCCACCGACGCGAAGGTCACCAGGTAATAGAAGGCCATGCCGGTGAAG
This sequence comes from Spirochaetota bacterium, assembly GCA_017999915.1. Taxonomy (NCBI): domain Bacteria; kingdom Pseudomonadati; phylum Spirochaetota; species Spirochaetota bacterium. The sequence goes on along the minus strand of JAGNKX010000008.1, from coordinate 254,180 downwards.
GGGACCGGGGAGCGCACCGCCTGGACGCCGGTGAAGCCCCCGAAGGCCGGGTCCTGGCACCGGGCCACCAGGCGATCGATGACGGGATGGCCGAAGGCGAGAAACTCCAGCTGCTCCCGGTCGAGGGCCAGGGCGCTGTCGAAGGTGCCGGAGTTCCAACCGTTCCCGCCGTCGCGGGCGACGCGGTAGAGGCCATCCCGGTCCCGTGCGAGGGAGGCGGCCGCCGTTTCATCGGCCTCCAGCAGGCGGTTCACGAAGCGCTCGATCCTCTCGTTGGAGAATTTCCGGTCCTTCAGGGTGACCCGGTAATACTCGTCGTAATTGAAATCGATGCGGTCCGCCACGGCGAGCTCGGAGATCTTCTCGTATCCCCGCCGCGCCAACTCCAGGCGCCGCTCCACCTCGTCGTCCACCGCGACGCTGCTGCGCAGGCCCGCCGCCATCTCCATGAAGAGGGACCCGAGCTTCAGCTCGTCCTCGATCTGCCCCAGGAGCACGTCCGGCGCGCCGATCGACTCCTCGAAGAGCCGGAGCTTCCGCTCCAGTATCTCCAGCACCCGCTCGGCCACGGTGTTCTTCGTGGAAAAGTTATAGATGTACACGTCGTCGGGCTGGCCGAAGCGGTGAAGCCTGCCGATGCGCTGCTCGATCTTCAGGGGAGACCAGGGCAGGTCGTAGTTGATGAGGATGTTGCAGAACTGCATGTTCCTCCCCTCGCCGCCCGCCTCGGTGCAGATAAGGATCTGGGCCTCGTCCCTGAAGCGCGCCATGGCGCGCTCCTTCTCGTCCCGGCTCAGGGAGCCGTGGAACAGCTCTACATCGTAGGCCTTCAGGAATTCCGCCAGGTAATCCTGGGTCGTCCTGAACTGGGTGAAGATGAGGAACTTCTTGAAGCCCTTTTTCCTGAGGGAGCGTATCAGGTCCGCGAGCTTTTCCGCCTTCTTGTTCATGGCGATCGCCCTCGAGAGCCCGACCAGGCGCTCCAGGGTGTCGGCCTCCAGGCGCATCTCGGCCACGGTGGTGCGCGACGTCATGCAGACCAGGTCGTCCACCTCCTCGGCGCAGTCGATCAGGTCCGGGTCGCCCAGGGCGGCGTCGCGGTCCAGGCGGCGCGACAGCTCCACCTTGTCGGCGAGCTCGCGGAGGCGGCGCATCCGGCGCTCCAGGGCGCACCCCAGGGCGTGGGTGGAGGAGTCGAGGAGCTTCTGGAAGATGGTCATGACGAAGCCCACGGCTCGGTTCTCGCTCTGCATGGCGCGGTTGAACTCCTCTGCCACGTACAGGGTGGTGGCGTCGTAGAGCTCCCGCTCGTCCGGGTAGAGCTCGAAGCGGACGGTGCGGGCGCATCGCCGAGTGAAGCCCCCCACCTCCTGCTTGGTGCGGCGTATCAGCACCGGCGCGATCTTCCCGCGGAGCGTCGAAAGGTCTGCGTTCTCGATGCAGTAGTCGTAGTAGTAGGACTGGAAGGGGCCCAGGATGTTCGGGTCAAGGAGCGCGATCAGGTAGTAGAGCTCCTCCAGGACTCCCCGGAAGGGCGTGGCGGTGAGGAGGAGGAGCGCCTTCGTGCGCTCGGCGATGACCTGGGCCGCCTCGTAGGCGAGGGTGGCGCGCTTCGAGTCCCGCCGGAGGCGGTGGGCCTCGTCGAAGATAACGGCGTCCCAGGAAACGTTCTGCAGCTCTTTCAGATAGCGGTGGTTCTTGACGAAGTCGAGGGAGCAGATGATCTTGTCGTGGGCTTCCCAGGCGCTGCCGGCGCGCCGTTCCCGGCTTGTCCGCTTCAGCTCCCTCCGGTCCATGATGACGAAGCGGTCGTTGAACTTGCTCTGCATCTCGCTCTGCCACTGGCACATGAGAGAGGCCGGGCACACGATGAGCATGCGCCGGTACCGGTACCGGTACTCGAGCTCCTTGATGATGAGGCCCGCCTCGATGGTCTTGCCCAGGCCCACCTCGTCGGCGATGAGAAAGCGCTGGTTCAGGGCGCTCAGGACCCGGTGGGTGCTCTCCACCTGGTGGGCCAGGATCCGGGTGCGCGAATTGGACAATGACAGTATCTTGTTGTGGGAATAGGCAAGCTGGAGGGAAAAGGCCTCGAGGCGGAGAAGGTAATTCATGTTGAAGACAGGGGACCCGCTTTCGAGGAGACCGCGGACCAGGTCCTCTCCGGACATGCCGTCCTGTTCATCATCCGCGGCCGGAGCGCGATAGGCAAATAGGTCGGCCTCGTCCCTGGCCTCTTCTGAAAATATATCATCCATGCAATCAGTTCCCCGTTCGAGCCGGTCCATGTTCCAAGAATTTTTTTGGATTACCGCGTTAAAAAATCCCCCCGTGCCCCAAGGGGGGATAGATTAAAAAATTATCAAAAGGAGGTATCAAAATATAGCTAATGAGACATAATAAGCTGCTTTCAAAATAAATGCAAGCATTTTTTATAAAAAATGTGATCGGGGGGATTTTGTGTTTATCAATTTTTTAAAAAATTGATGATTTTACTATTCACAACATCAGTATGTGTAAACATCAAATCATGACCGGTATTTGAAAGCAATACAGTTTTAATCATTGGATTAATTCTATTGAGTTGATTGATGGTATTCTCCGCATTGAAAGCAGTCTCATGGTTTCCGGCTAAAAAAAGAACGGGCATTTTTAATGATTTCAGTTCTGAAATCGTCAGGACAACAGGATTAACAGGCTGTTTGAATTTGAAGCTTTTCAAAGATAGTTGGTAATAATCTATTCTTTCCTCGACCAATTGACGTCCATATTCACCCATTCGTGCAAGATCAGCCCATGCCCAGTACATTATCCGCGCTTTGAAATGGCGAACCGGTATTAATGTAAAGAGCATCCGACGTATATATTCAGCGGGCAATGGTGAGATGAAATATACTGGAGCAATAAGTACAACATGATTAAGCCTTTCCGGGTGATGGAGTGCATACTGACTTGCGACCCAACCGCCATAAGAATACCCTATTAATCCGATGCTATTGCCAAGACCAAGAGTATCGAAAAACTCGTTGAGCCAATCTGAATAATCCTTTCCACTTTTTAATTCTTGTAAATAAATACTCCTGCCATAATCATAGATATTATCCAGCGCATAGGTCCGGTAATATTGCGATAAAGCTCTAATATTTGCATGCCAGATAAATGAATTGGTTCCACCTCCCGGTATTAAAACCAAAGGGGGCGCGTTGGTTGGACCGCTAATTCTTACAAATGTCTTCCCAAAGGAAGTATGCACTAATCTTTCTTCTGAATTAATAGGCCATCTTTTCGCCATTTTTTTTTCAAAAGAAAAATAGTGCGTCTTTGCTTTTTCTGAACGAAAGGGGTGAAAACCGTTTATTTCCATTGGCCCTGGGCCGGAAAATTGCGCAAAGTAAATCCATGCTATTAATGCAATAAAAAATATAACCAATATACCTATTGATGAAAGAAGGTATTTAAATATTCGATAGCCCAAGGAACTATTTTTTGATGAATGTTTATTATCCATATTTACCGTAATCAGGCTAATGTCGTATTTAAGATACATTCGATAATATAGGCAATATATCCGCTTAAAAAGAAGCCTGTTTAATCATAATATTATTGTGACTATTCAGCACAGGCAGGCATGAGTCAATCCCGATTCCTTTGTAAGATTAAAAGGTATCGGGATTATTCGAGGCGGACGAGCGGGATGGCCCCCCTGATTTACTACTGCCACCAATTTCGTTACCCTATCGGAAAGAAAATAATGTTGACTGATGTATCCCTGTTTCATAATTTTTATGAAATGGAAAAAATTGCTTTTACCCCTGGGGGCGGAAAAGCCGCGATTTTAGCGGCGCACAAATTTTAAAAAGGCCCCAGCAAGGGGAGGCTGAACGGACCGGGTTACACGAATGGCCAGCGACAAGGAAATATGCCTGAGAAGGCTCCGGAACAGACTCCAGGAGTCCGTGTCCATCCCCGACGCCGAATGGGAATACGCGAAAACGCACTTCCACGCCGAGACCTACCCGAAACACTCATACCTGGTAAAGGCGGGCGAGAAATCCGACAAGGTGTTCTCGCTGTCAAAAGGCCTCGTACGATATTTCTACATCACCGACTCCGGCAAGGAATTCAACAAGTACTTCGTGACCGACAACGGCTTCTTCGGCTCGTTCAGCTCGCTCTTTCTCGACATGCCGTGCGGATTCTTCATCCAGGCCCTGGAGGACACCGAGGTGCTGGCCATAACCAGGGCGTCCATGGAAGAGATGTACGCGCGGCACATCTGCTGGGAACGGGTGGGACGCCTGAGCGCAATGTCGTTCATCTGCCACATGGAGCTCAGGGAAAAGGAATTCCTCCTCGATCCGCTCGAGGTCCGTTACACCCGCCTGATCCGTGAGCACCCGGATCTCATCGACAGGATCCCGCAGTATCACATAGCCTCGTATCTCGGCGTGACCAACGTCGCCCTCTCGCGCATGCGCAAAAAAAACAGGCTCCTCTGAGTCTCGGTATTTTCCGATAAAAAACCGCCCCATTAACCAGGGTTAATTACAGCCCGCGGCGCATCCATTATAATTGGAATATAACGGCCGGTTTTCACCCGATCCTAAACGGGACCGCCGTTAAGGAAATACATTACGCTGCAAGGAGCAGACCATGAATGATTATGATGTTATCGTTATCGGTGCGGGCTGCGGAGGGTTGGGCGCGGGGGCCCTGCTGGCCCACCATGGACGCAGGGTTCTTGTCGTGGAGCAGAGCGAGCGTGTCGGAGGATGCTGTTCGACCTTTGAGAAGCAGGGATACAAAATTGACCTGGGCGCCTCGATCATAGAATTCCCGCAGGTGATCGACTGGTGTTTCCAGAGGATGGGAACGACGTTCGCGAAGGAGGTGGACCTGGTGGCCGTGGACCCGGTTTTTTCCGCGATCCTCCACGACGGCACCAGGGTCAGCTATCCCATCTCCCTGGAAGGCACGGCGAGGGAGATCGGAAGAATAGCCCCGGGGGACGTAAAGGGCTGGGAGCGGTATTCGAAGAAAATGCAGTACTTTCTCGACGCGGCGCTCAAGGGATTCTTCGTCAGCCCCGCGACGAACCTGGCGGACGTCGTCAGGCTTTTCGCCCGGACGCCGGCGCTCTTGAAATACAACAGCATGTTTTTCGGCAGTTACGAGGGCATCATCAGAAAATATTTCAAGGATGAGAAGGTCGTCGAATCGCTTTCCTTCCACAGCTTTTACGCAGGTCTGCCCCCAGCGCTCCTCCCCGGGCATTTCTCCATGATACCCTACGCCGAACACGGCGGCATATATTACGCGAAGGGCGGCATGATCGGCATCCCGAAGGGTTTCCAGAAATGCGGTGAACGGTCGGGGATGAAGGTCAAACTCAACGCCCCGGTCAGGAAGATCCTGATCGAAAATAAAAGGGTGAAAGGAGTCCTTCTCGAGGATGGCACCGAGATCACCGCGGGCATCGTCGTTTCCAACATCAACGCGAAAAAGATGTACCTGGAGATGGTGGGCGAGGAACACCTGCCGTGGCTCGCGAAGGTCGGCCTGAAGAGCTACACCTATTCCATGGCGACGCCGATGCTTTATCTCTGTCTCGATTACCGGCCGCCGCTCGAGGACCATCACACCCTGATGACACTGCCCATGGACAGGGTCAACGCGTATTGGAACGACCACTACCTGAAAGGCTCTTTCCCGAGGGAGCAGTTCGGCATACTGAGCTGGACAACGAAGTCCGACCCCTCGCTCGCGCCGAAGGGCCACCACATCATCGCGGTCACGCTTGCCCCGGGAGTCTACCGCCTGAACGGAGCGGGATGGGAGTCGAGCAGGGAGAGGTTGAAGGAGAGCATTATCGATTACCTCGCCGAAACCTATCTCCCCGGCCTCAGGGAGCATGTGGTACTGGCCGAGCTTTCCACTCCGGTCGACTTCGAGAAGCGCCTGCGCTCGCCCGAGGGCGCGATCTACGCGCTGCGGCAGGACCTTCCGCATTCGATGATGTTCCGGCCCTCTGCCAGATCGCGGCACGTCGGAGGCCTCTACCTCACCGGGGCTTCAACGCATCCTGGCGGCGGGGTCCCGACCGTCACGGCGTCCGCGATGATAGCGGCCGACCTGATCGAAAAATACGAGAAATAGGGAGGAATCTGAAATGAATATTGCCTTGATAGTTACGGGTGTTGTCGTCCTGTTGCTGCTTTTCGCGCTCAGGAAGAAGAGCAGGAGATCCTTCGCGTGGAACCTCCTGCGACAGGTCGTGTATCTGATCCCGCGATATTTCGTATGACGCAACCGGCCCATGCCGGCATTGCTTCCCGGACCGAGGGCCCCTCGGCCCGCCGCCGATACATGGAAGACGATGCCGGCACATGGGGCCGTCGCACGATGAACGGAGTCAGGGATAAAAAGACGAATCAGCATCACCGCCCGGTGTGACCTCAACAACGGGATGAACGCCATGGGAGGGTCATAGCAGCGGCGTAAGCATTCCGCACCTCCACCTCCACGTGGTTCCCCGTTATAACAATGAGGCGGGATTCATGGATGTCCTGTCAGGGACCCGACTCGTAGTGGCGGACCCGGCCCGAAAAAGGTCCTTTTACTGTCAGCGCCCAGGGTGATACAATGGTTTTTATCTTCACCGGTCCGGGAGATGTTAGGAGTAATTTCAACACAAAAAATTCAACACACCATGATATGTGCCGGGAAGGTTGGCTGGTTCGCATTCCTTAAATATAACCGCAAATGTATTGACAAAATGTATATACATAATTATATTATAGTATGGATTTCGAATGGGATGCCGGAAAAAGCAGGCGCAATTATGTGAAGCATGGGATACGGTTTGAAGATGCATCCCTGATATTCAGCGGTATTGTATTAACGGCGGTTGATAAAAGGCATGATTACGGTGAGGAAAGAAGGATCAGCATCGGCGCCATAGGGGATATTATCGTAATCGTTGTGGTGCATACCAACCGGAGCGGAAAAATCCGGATTATATCCGCCCGGCGGGCGAATAAGAAGGAAAGGAGCAGCTACCATGAATTCTGTAAAAATATCAAAAAAAAGAATAGATAACCTGAAAAAGCTGGCTGACGCGCCGGATAGCACGATCGATTATTCCGATATCCCTGAACTGGACAAGGATTTTTGGAAAAATGCAGTGATAGAATTCCCTAAAAAGAAAAAATCGGTCAGTATCCGTCTGGATCAGGACGTGATTGCCTGGTATAAATCTCATTACAGGGAATACCAGACGGCGATCAACGCGGTATTGAAATCATTCATGAAAGCACGGGATAAATAATCCGCAATAAATCCTTCATAACGTGACCACCTCCTTATGGGCGAAAGTTCATCCAGGAAAATAGAAAATTCCATCTGAATGGTATTTTTTTTTGACTTGAGCCATTTCCTTATTTAAATTAAAATCGGTATGCGTCAACAGGGAGCGGTGTTCAAGAGTTTCTTGAGCACCGAGAAGCTATCAATTTCTTTGGAGCAGGAACAATGACTTCGATTCCAGGGGAAAACCTCACCATTCGTCGCGAAAATTGCATAAATATTAATCCATCCCGCAAAACTGCAAAGTCTCTCGCGTCCGTTCTTGTCGTGATGGTATTCATGGCAACTTCCGCCGGATGCACCAGATGCAGCAGCAGCGGCAACAACCGTCTCAAAGAACTCATCTTAATGCTTTTCTGGCTGCATCCTGAAAAGCAATACCAATGGACCTGCGAGTCACCGCTACCGCAGAAGAATAATCTGTTCGGCATCGCGGCCGTGAGCGATACCAATGTTTGGGCGGTGGGAGGCTCCTTTATGGGGGGCGCCGACGGCGTCATTGTCCACTTCGACGGAAACACCTGGAGCCAGAAAGCCTCCGAACTGCCCCACGCCCTCTTCGCGATCGCGGCAGCGGGCGCCGACAACGTGTGGGTTGTAGGGGCCAACGGGACCATCCTGCATTATAACGGCTCGGCCTGGCATGCCCAGGCATCGGGGACCACCCAGTGGCTCTATGGCGTGTCAGCACTCGATGCCAACCATGTCTGGGCGGTCGGGTTCGGCGGCACCATCCTTTTCTACAATGGCTCATCCTGGACCCCCTAGGTCTCAGGGACCGTGAACCGCCTGAACGGCGTCAGCGCCCTGGACGCGACGCACGTGTGGGCCGTGGGGGACAACGGAACGATCCTCTTTTTCAACGGCACGTCCTGGAGCCCGCAGGATTCCGGCAGCACATGCCATCTGCACGGGATTTCGGCCCGCACGGCGACCGACGCCTGGGCCGTCGGCTTCAGGAGCACGGTACTGCATTATAACGGAACCGACTGGAGCCCGGTTGACGCTACGACGATTGGAGGGACACCCCATCCGGACGAATCGCTGACCAGCGTCTGCGCGCTGGGCGCGCAGGATGTATGGGTCACCAGCTTGAGCTTTTTTACCTCATTACTGCATTACAACGGCACTGGGTGGGCAAAGATAACGTCAAAAAGCGATACGTTTTACAGCGCTGCGGGTATCAATGGCGACAAAATCTGGGCCGTCGGTCAGAACGGTAAAATTAATTTTTACAACGGCAGCGTATCGTCCCTTCAATCGCAGTCTGTAAAGGAAATCAGGGCTATTTCCTCAAGCGACGCGGATAATACCTGGGCGGTGGGAAGCGCGGGGACGATCCTGCATTACAACGGCGCGGATTGGGCCGCCCAGACCTCGGGTGTGACGACCGACCTTTACGGCGTGAGCGCATTGAATGCCGACCGGGCCTGGGCCGTGGGAAAAATAAGCACGATCCTCCGATGGGACGGTCTCAATTGGTCGACCCAGGAATCCCACCTGCTGGAAGATACCAAACTGATGGCGGTTGCCGCCCTGGATGAGAACCAGGTGTGGGCCGTGGGTGAAAACGGCGTCATTCTCAAATATAACGGCCTGGACTGGAACCTGCAGGATTCGGGAACCGCCCTGTGGTTGTTCGGGGTTACGGCACGGGACAGCGGCAACGTATGGGCGGTCGGCGAAGGGGGGACGATCCTCCGGTACGACGGAGCCGTCTGGTGCCCCTCTGAGTCAGGGACGTACAACTCGCTCTATGCGGTCTCTTCCACGGAGGACGGTCAGGCTTGGGCCGTGGGGGCCAACGGCACCGTGGTCAGATGGGACGGGTCCGCCTGGAGCATGCAGGACTCCGGCACCATGAAGAGCCTCCGTGCGGTATACGCGATCGGCCCCAACGACGTCTGGGCCGCGGGGGGCGACGGGGCACTGCTTCACTGGGACGGCACGGCCTGGCGGTCAAAACCCTATGGCCATCATGACAATTCCTGGTATTACGGCGTGTCCGCGTCGGATACGAACAACGTGGTGGCGGTCGGATCGGTATCTTTTTCGATGGGGTTGATACTGCGGCATAAGACCCCAACCGTCGCCTCAACCCTGGGCGATGAGATGCCGAATGTTTCCGAAGCGTCGGTGGATGCCTACCTGCCGGCTTCGCTCAGACCGGGAGCAAGCCTGCCCCCCGGCCGGGTTGACCTGTCATCGGAGCTTCCCCCGGTTCAAAATCAGACTATGGACTTTTATCCGGGCAGCTCTATGTGCGGTAATTTCTCCGCCGGGTACTACCTGTTCACTCAATGGGTGAAACACTTTAAACGGCTGGATTGGGACCTCACCAAACCCGAACACTGGATGAGCGCCATGTTCATGTTTTTCATAGGTGGCGGGGGAAATCAGGGTAACGTGAAGGCCGCACTGACGACCAACGGGGGTGTTGATATGACCGAGGTCCCGTTCAATCCGGAGGGCTATGGGCCTGAGGCCCCCAGCGACGCCCAGAGAGAAGCGGCCATGGCGTTTAAGGTCCAGGACTATGTCGCCGTATGGGACAACGGGGCGGCAATGCCTCCGTATGCGGGAAACGATATCGAGGCTGCCAAGGCCCGCCTGGCAAGCGGGTATGTGCTGTGCGTCGAGATCGGGACCCAGTCGGGCGATTTTCCGGACAATCAGTTGAACCCGCCTTCGTTGTACTACGATCCGGTCCTGGCACCCTACAATATAAATCACTTTGCGGTTCTGTGCGGCTATGACGATAACATCAATCCCTCGGGAGCGGACGCGGACCACCGGGGAGGGTTCCTGCTGGTGAACATGTGGGGAGACGCCTGGAACGGCCCTATGCACGGGTACCTGTGGGTCAGTTATGCATGGGTAAAACATTGCGTGAGCACCTGTTACTACATCCTCGGGGACGGACCGAACGGGCCGGCCATCTCCGGTTGCAGCACTACGAGCGCGGCCGTGGGCGATTCCGTCACCATCAGCGGGAGCGGCTTTGGTTGTCTGCGAAGGAAGGCAAAGGTAAAATTTAACGGCACACCGGCGCAATGCACCAGCTTCAAAAACAATTCTATCATTGTTACCGTACCGAGCGGCGCTACGTCCGGCCCTCTTATCGTTTACGACTATGAAGGAACGGCCAGCAACCAGATTTCCTTTGATGTACTTCATTAGAGAATCTGCTCTGTAGCGGCTATCGTCGACGGTTGTCGAGAGAGAATCTCAACAAGAGGTATTACAACTACAGCGGCATCGAAAGATTTTACCTGCCGGGTGAAGCAGGATGTTGACCTTGAATGCTGCGGAATGAAGATTGTCGGTAAGCCGTGTGCGGGAAAACCGCATGCACGGATTGTTGAGGCAGGAGATGTAAACCGGGGTAATACCAACGACGCCATCTCCTGGCCCTACTCTCCAGGGTTTGATCTGGAATTTAAGCAAATTCCTGGATAGTTAATTTCCAGGATTTTCCGGGGTGCAGGGGCGAAGCCCCTGCATAAGCCCCCCCTCCTACTGCACCTTTTCCAGCGGCGTGTACTTCTCCAGGAAGGTCTTGCTTGACCGGCGCTGGGACCCCGCATGTGGATACGGTCAAAGGCAGTTCGTTCATTATATAGGAAACTCTGTCCAGATCGGTAATGGTACAAGAGACACAATAGGTCTTATCTGAAGCATAAAAGGAATATATCAACAGGAAAACCGCTGGACATGGTGCTTGAAATTTACTTTCCGGTCCCAGTCCGTAAAACCCCACTTGCCGTTCAGCTCAAATCCGGCGAGACCTTCGCAGTACATGGCGGCGTCCTGAACCTGGCTGATATCTATCCGGGTCTGCCGGGCGCACGTTGCCGGGAATACCAGAGCTAGACTTAGTATTATACGATATGCGTTTCATGTTGCCTCTCAATCGTTGACAAAGCTACGGCAGCGTAAGCGTTATCTCCTCGAAGCTGGTTTTCAGATTCGCACAGCTCGGAAGCGGCGCCATGTAGGGCGCGAAATAGACCTGGAGCTTCATAGCGCCGGTGCCGTCGTCCGGTTGGAAGATCATGATCTGCTGCGTGTCTGAATTGTACACATCGCCGAACATGTAGTTGCCGGGTCCCGTGCAATCGGTCCAGTCGTCGGTGGCCGGGTTTTTCGTTGTGTTGGACTGGATGATGATGTCCTTAACGTCCTCGACAGTGAACGGCGTCCCTCCCGGACCGCCCTTTGCAATGAACTGGGTTTTGATTGCGAGTATCCTCGCAAAATTAAATATATAGGGAATGATCATCATATTGTCAAAATAGTAGTTTGGCGAAAGGTCAACGTCTTTGAGAAACCCGTTCACCACGGGGAGGTAGCCGTCCGATCCGCTCGCATGGTACCAATAGTCGTAATTCAGGCTCGCCAGCATGCCGAGCCTGGTGCGGTCCGCGCTTGCCCGTACGTCCTGGTGCTTTGGAAAACCGGACACGTTGTCATTCGTGACGAAATTCTCAACTACCAGCGCCTTAGTCGCGTCTCCTGTAAAAATGAGATGGTTGTACGCGTAGGGCGAGATGCCGCCGTTGTCGGTGTAGTGCCCGTCCTTGTTGCTCATGTAATCGGCGATGTCGTCCACGCTCGTCATTGTCTCGAGACAGCTCCTGAGATCGTACAGGTATGAGCGCGGGTTGGCCGGAGTGCCGTAGTGGGCGAGGGTGGAGGAATCTAGAATTGCGGCGTAGATCTTTGATCTGTTGATGCCGGAGACGACCGACATCACGCCAAGGTAGCCGATCGAGTAAAAGGTCTTCGAGCCGTTGATATATTTGACGATAGCATGCATCTTGTTGAGCTGATTGGCCGAACCGCCCTCCCACTCTAGGGTGCGGTACAGGATCGATTTGCCCGTCGCCGAATGGGACGCGTCCACACCGAAGGCGTTGCAGGCGAATGGCCTCACGACGTCCGGAAGAAGGCTGATAGTGTAGGCTAAATACGTATGATCCAGGATGTCGTCCGCATCGTAGCCTACATCGGAGAGGGTTTCGGCGAAGCCCTCGATCTCGTCCCGGTATGCCTGCGGGAGCTGCGGTCTTATGGCATCAATCCGGGTTTTTATCATGGCGTAGGTGACGGTCCACGACTCGATCTCCTTCGTCGCTTCAATCAGTTCATGCAGATATGAGCGGAGCATCAATTCATAATCCGGAATATATCTCCTGATCGCCCATCCATACTGCGTGCCGATTTCCCGGGGCGTCCTGCCCACGGTATAGTTCAACGTGACGCTATAATATTTCCGCACGCCGGAGTCATTGACAATGATGGTCACCGCGTCGCTATTGTGCGTCGGATTGATGAACAGCCACCAGTATTTTTTCACTTTTTCGGAAAGCGATGTTTCTGTGTCGCACGACTGCGCTGTAATCGCCATTAGGATAACGATTAATAAAATTCTCCTGTTTTTCATGGAAGTTCTCCGGTATGTTGTGGAATTAGCAGCACGTTCATTGATTGGATAATATGCTCGCTCTGAGATGAAATACGTCGCATATAGACTTGTTGCAATTTTCAATATCTCAAACGCTGTAAACCAGTGGAAGCTTGAAAACGATCCCGTGCAGTTTTTAATGCCTGCGGATATCTGCTTCGCAACAAGTCTCATGAATCTTAATTAATATATAATAATAAAGATTGTTATTAAATAGCCGTAATGATGAAACTTATGTAGTATCTGCGGCATTACAGCTGTCGGAAAAATTCCTACTGGAATGCATCCCGGCATCGGCCGGGGCGTATGCATCGGCTCCGAATATCCGGGATTTTAAGGAAATTTAATATGCAGATTTGTATTTACAGTGCTTTTCAGGAGCTCTTTCCATTACACGCCCGCGGCGGCTGTGATCAGGTCTTCGCAGGTGATATGCTTTTTGAAGAGCCCCTTTGTCACCGGGCCCGGCAGGGTGAATGTGACGCAGAAGTGAGAAAGCGTTGGGGAGTCAATCTTATCTACCGGCTGGCGAATTGCTTGGAATATATTTTCCTGAACTCGCGCCAGTGCCTCTGCCATACGCTTTTATACGCCGACTGCCTGTCCATGCCGGGCCGGTAGGGCGGCGCGGTTTCGTTTGTTCGAAGGTACATGAAGAAGGAACGAACGGGGACAACAGAAAATGAAAAAATGAAGGCCCGGGTGGGGCAAAATATACAAAAAATCCCCCTCCCCCCTTGACGAATGGGATATTATATAGTAAATTAAAATTGGTCGGACCACCCGACCATATTAAATGACGCCTCAAAGAGTTACACTATATCGGGGAGATAACAAATGACGGCTCTGACCCCGCTCCTGAAGACCCGGCTCCACGAGGGGATCGTTTCCCAGCTCCGCGACAAGATATTGTCGGGAAAATTCCACGCCAGGGACAAACTCCCGCCGGAGCGCGATCTCGCCGAGAGCCTCGATGTAAACAGGTCGACTCTTCGGGAAGCCTTCAAAAAGCTGGAAATGCTCGACCTTGTGGAAATCCGCCACGGCGACGGTGTGTACGTGAAGGATTATCTCGACAGCGGCAGCCTGGAGCTCCTCCCCGCCCTGATGCGCTCGAGCGGGGCCTTTGACGTCGACATAATGAAGGGGATACTCGACCTCCGGCGGCTGATTCTCCCGGATATGGCCTTTCAGGCGGCCCTGAACAGGACCGGAGAAGACCTTGCCGCGATGGAGCGTCTCATTAATAGCGAGGACATCTCCCTGAACGACAGGGACATGACCCTGTACCGGCTCATCGCCAGGGCAAGCAGGAACATCCCCTTCCTCATCGTGCTCAATTTCTTCAACAACAGCGGCCTCGTGGACGAGCTGCTGACGCTCTATTTTTCAGACCCGGCCAACATCGCGCGGACCACGCGGTTCTACGGCGATATTTTCGAGGCTATCAAAGGAAAGAAACCGGACAGGGCCCGGAAGATCATGCTGGATCTCCTCGTATATGCCGAGGAGAAGACCATAGAATTTCTCAAGAAAAAATCATCATAGGCAAAGGATGGAATGACATGAAACGGTTCATCGAGGAATACAACGGCGAAGTGTTCGACCTGGCGATCATCGGCGGCGGCATAACCGGGGCGGCGGTGGCCTACGACGCGGCCGCCCGGGGATTTTCCGTGGCGCTCCTGGAGAAGGGCGATTTCGGAGCGGCCACGTCCTCGGCCACGTCGAAGCTGATCCACGGCGGCCTCCGGTACCTGGCCAACGCGGAGTTCGGCCTGGTTAGGGAGTCCCTGCGGGAGCGAAGGATCCTCGAGAACATAGCCCCGAACCTGGTCTATCCCATGCCCTCCCTTATCGCGACCTACGCCGGCCAGGGACTCATGAACGGCCGCCAGGCGCTCAGGGCGGGGATGATCCTCTACGACATCCTATCCTACGACAAGGGCGGCACCTGGGACAGGGCCAAGGCCCTTCCCCGCCACCGCTCTCTTTCGCCGAAGAAGGTGCTCGATCTTGAAGGGAGCGTGCGGCCCGATAAACTCAACGGCGGCTTCGTCTACTACGACTGCCTGAGCGCCTTCCCGGAGCGGCTCACCCTCGCCTTCATCAAGTCCGCGGTAAGCCGCGGCGCCCGGGCGGCCAACTACGCCAGGGTCGACGATTTCGTCATGGAAGGGAAAAAGATCACCGGCCTGGCGGTGACTGACACCCTGACCGGCGCCTCCGTCAGGATCAACGCTTCCCTGGTGGTCAACTGCGCCGGCCCCTGGGCTGACATTGTCCTCTCAAAGGCCATGCACCGCGAAGCGGAGCGCCATATCCGCCGCTCCGAGGGGATCCACCTCATCACGAAGAAAATGGTGAACACCCACATGGTGGGCCTCAGGACCGCCCGGGGGCGCCATATCTTTTTCATTCCCTGGCGCGGCCACACCCTCATCGGAACCACGGACCGGGAATACGTGGGAAGCCCCGACGAATACCGCGTCTCCCGGGAGAGCGTCAACGAGTTCCTCGCAGAGGTGAACGAATCCTTCGGCGACGGGAAGCTCGGGTATAACGATATTATCCATGTTTACGGGGGCCTCCGGCCCCTTGTCGAGAGCCAGACTGCCGGAACCTATTCCCAGTCGCGGCGCTACGAGATCTACGACAACGCCGAGGATGGCGTCGAGGGACTCATCTCCGTCGAAGGGGGCAAGTACACCACGAGCAGGAACCTCGCGGACAAGGTGATGGACCTGGTTGAAAAAAAATCGGGCCGTAAGGCCGCGCCCTGCGTCACCGCCGACGAGTACCTGACAGGATGCGATATTCCCGATATGAAAGCCTTCGAAGCGGCGCTCCTGTCGGAGAAAATTTTCCAGGCCCAGACCATGAAATACCTCGCCACAGCCTACGGCACCGAATACCGCCAGGTCCTGGACATAGCAAAGACCGATCCGAAGCTTTCCGAGCCGCTGAACGCCGACGGCGAGATGCTGGCCGAAGTGGTGCACGCGGCGCGTCACGAGATGGCCCGCACCCTCCTCGACATCCTCATGCGGCGGACCGGCATCGGCACCATAGGGAATCCCGGCGACGCGGTGCTGAAGAAAGTGGCCGATGCAGCGGGAGCGGAGCTCGGCTGGGACAGCGCGAAAAAAGCCGACGAGATAAAAAAAGCCTCGGCTAAATTTTCATTGCCGCGGTAGTAACGATATCACTATCACAGAGGAGAGACTGTTATGGCCGGGAAAACTTTCAACCCGATGAAAAGCGCTTACATCAAAAAGATCGCGGCGCGGCACGAACAGGCCACCTTCACCGAATTCCGTCCCCTGCCGGAAAAGATGAGAAAGGAAGCGGAAGCGGCAGTGAAGGAGATCTTCGACTTCTACGGCGGGAAGAAGCTCCTCAAGTCGAGCGGCGAGGTCTACATCAAGCCGAACGCCGTGGACTCCAAGCCCTACGCCTTCACCAGGCCGGAGGTGCTGGAGGCCGTGATCCGCTACTGGAAGGAGGCCGGGGCGAAGAAAATCTTCGTGTTCGAGAATTCCACCCAGTGCAACATCACACGCCTGGTCTTCCGTATCACAGGCTATGCGAAGATATGCGGGGACCTCGGCGCCATCCCCGTCTATCTCGATGAAGAAAAAACGACGGAGATCGCCTTCTCCGATAAATCCAGGCCCGTCGGATCATCGGGCGCTTACGACCGGAAGAGCTACCGGATATCGAAGACCGTGGCCGACATCATGGCCCGGCGCGGCGAGGTCCTCTACATCAATCTTCCGAAACTCAAGACCCACTCCATGGGCGTCGTGACCCTGGGCATCAAGAACCAGTGGGCGTTCCCGCAGCACGAGGACCGGGGATACGACCACAACTACAATCTCCACAGCAAGCTCGCCGATGTGCTTGAACGGATCCGGCCCGATTTCACCCTCATCGAGGGGATCGAGGGGAGCATCTACGGGCACTACAACGCCCTGGCCCTGGCAGACACCTGCGTCAGGCCCTTCGGCCTTCTCATCGGGAGCCCCAACGTGGTGGCGGCCGATATGGTGGGCGCCCGCGTCTTCGGCTACGACGTGAAGGACGTGCCCCACATCAAGGCGGCCGTGAACCGGAAGCTCGGCGAAGGCGTGATCAGGCTCGGCGACATCGATATTCGCGGCGATTACCGGAACATGAAGAATTTCGACATCATCGGCGATTTAAAAAAATTCGGCGGAAAATATCCCTTCGACCTGTACAATGACTTCCCGGCTGACGTGAGGATCATCAAAGGAAAGGAAATGGCCTGCCGCGAGGGATGCGTGAACAACCCACTGGCGGTCCTCCAGTCGCTGGCGAAGGATTTCAGCGGCAGGGGCGGATGGACCCTGGTGATGGGAAAGGGCTTTGACCGGCGCGAGGTCGATTCCATCGGCGGCCCGATCCTCATCGCCGGCCACTGCGCCATAGAGGAGTTGGGCGATGTACTTATCCGCCGCCTGGGCAAGAAGATGGTGTACCGGAGCGGCGTCTGCAACGACCTCCAGGCCACGACCGAATCGATGTGCCGCCTGATGAAGGTGAACCCGATGAAGATGGCGCCGGTGAA
Source organism: Spirochaetota bacterium (assembly GCA_017999915.1). Taxonomy (NCBI): domain Bacteria; kingdom Pseudomonadati; phylum Spirochaetota; species Spirochaetota bacterium. Next base: position 236,757 of record JAGNKX010000008.1, on the reverse strand, counting down.
TCCCCTGGTATCGATGTATTGCCTGGCCAGGGCTTTCATGAATAATACTCACGGGAAGCTGGTCAACCCGGCGTCCCATCTGTTTAAATTGAGATAATGATATACTATTAAGGAGGAAACAGATGACCAAGCATAAAGGATTCATACCGGACTGGACAGAAACGGCGCCCCCCGCCGGGTCCTACCGTTCCATATTCAAGTGGGGCGCGCCGGACCAATTCAAGCACCCGAGCGACGAATGGTACGAGATGATGAAGGAAGAGTTCGCCATGACCGACAACGACTTCAGGACGAAAAGGCTGGAGGGCATGGAGCAGGTAGCGGTGAAGCAGAAGATACGGATCGGGCAGCCCGACATCAGGGCCTTCCAGTCCATGGTAGGCAAGGAAAACATCGCCCTCGACGGCTACAGCCGCCTCCGCTACAGCAGGGGCAGGACCATGGAGGAGGCGTCGGAGCTCCGCAGCGGGAAGCTCGGCACCGTGACGGACGTGGTGCTCCATCCCCGCTCCAAGGAGGACGTCCGCGCCGTCGTCGCCCATTGCAATAAAAAGAAGATTCCTCTGTATGTCTACGGCGGCGGATCCTCCGTGACCCTGGGCCTCAGGCCGAAGAAGGCCGGCGTCACCCTGGTGATGCAGACCCACATGAATAAGCTTCTCGGCATAAACGAAACGAACCAGACAGCCCTGGTGCAGCCGGGAATGATGGGACCCGCTTACGAAGAGGCCCTCAACAAAGCGGCCAGGGACCTCGGGACCAAGCACAACTACACCTGCGGGCACTTCCCCCAGTCCTTCGAGTTCTCCTCCGTGGGCGGATGGGTCGTGACCATCGGATCGGGACAGGCCTCGACCTACTACGGCGACGCCTACCACATAGTGCTGAGCGGTGAGTACGTGACCCCGGCCGGCGACATTAAAACTCTCGATTATCCGGGCACGGCCACGGGCCCCAAGGTGAACGACATCATGAAGGGAAGCGAGGGGACCTTCGGCATCCTGGTGGAAGTGACCATGCGGATCTTCAGGTACATGCCGGAGAACCGGCAGCGCTACGCCTACATGTTCCCCACCTGGGAGGCTGCGGTGGAGGCGAGCCGGGAGGTGATGCAGGGCGAGTTCGGCATGCCCGCCGTGTACCGTATATCGGACCCGGAGGAGACAGACGTGGGCCTCAAGCTCTTCGGCATCCACGGCACCGCCATCGACACCTTCATGCGGCTCCGCGGCTTCAGGCCGATGGAGCGCTGTCTCTTCATCGGCACCGCCGAGGGGGAGAAGGGATACGCGAAGCACGTGCGGAAAATGATCGGGAAGATCTTTAAAAAACACGGCGCCATGTCCCTCACCGGGTACGCGACGAAGAAATGGGAGAAGACCCGGTACACGGAGCCGTACATGCGGGAGGACCTCATGGACTACGGCATCGTCGTCGACACCCTGGAGTCCGCCGTGACCTGGGACAACCTTCATCGGCTCCACACGGGGGTGCGGGCCTTCATGAAGAAGCGCCCCGGCACCATCTGCATGACCCACGCGTCCCATTTCTACCCCCAGGGCACGAACCTGTATTTCATCTTCATCATGAAGATGGACAGCGTGAAGTCGTACCTCGATTTCCAGAGCGGGATCATCGACGCCATCACCAAGCACGGCGGGTCCCCGAGCCACCACCATGGCATGGGGCGCATGCTCGCCCCGTGGCTCGAGCCCCATATAGGGAAGAACCAGATGGCGGTGCTCCGCGCCCTGAAGAGGCATTTCGATCCAAAGGGGATCATGAACCCCGGCGGGATTCTGGGGCTGGATTGACATAAGCATCTACTTACTCCGCTTCCTCCTCCCCCTTGAAGGGGGAGGACGGGTGGGGGTGAATGATATCTTCACCCTCCCCCTGCCCCTCCCATCAAGGGAGGGGGGTCATCACAATAATGATTTAAAAGAGTTATCATCATGAAGAATACAACAAAAGCCTCCGGCGACCTTATCCTCTCGATAGACGCGGGCACCCAGTCGATCCGCGCGGCCCTGATCGATACGAGCGGCACCATCGTCCACATAGTGAAGACTCAGATAGAGCCCTACTTCTCCGAGCATCCCGGATGGGCAGAACAGCGCCCGGAGTATTACTGGCGGATGCTCTGCGCTTCATGCCAGGGCCTCATGAAAAAAGCGGGCAAGGCCAGGGAGAGGATAGCGGCCGTCACCCTCACGACCCAGCGCGCCACCATGATCAACGTCGACGCGAACGGGAAGCCCCTCCGGCCGGCCATCATCTGGCTTGACCAGAGAAAGGCCGATGCCTCGGCCATCATCCCTTCGGCGGCCCGGCCGCTGCTCCGGGCGGTGAAGCTCCATGACCGCGTCCAGGGGGTCGTCGAAAACTGCGAGTCCAACTGGATCAGGCAGAACCAGCCGGAGATCTGGGAGAAGACCCACAAGTACCTCCTCCTCTCCGGCTTCTTCACCTACATGCTGACCGGCGAGTTCGCGGACTCCACCGGCAGCAACGTCGGGTATCTGCCCAACGACAAAAAGACCTACCAGTGGGCGGGGAAGTTCGACCTCAAGTGGCGGCTCTTCCCCATAGAAAGGGAAAAGCTCCCGCGCCTCGTGGGGCCCTCTGAGGAGCTGGGGCGCGTGACAAAGGGCGCCTCCCGCGACACCGGAATCCCCGCGGGACTCCCGGTGTTCGCCGCCGGCACCGACAAGGGGTGCGAGATCCTCGGCGGCGGGACCCTCACGCCCGACATCGGCTGCCTCAGCTTCGGCACCACCGCGACCTACAACACCGTGACGGACAAATATATAGAGCTCCTCCCCATGATACCACCCTATCCGGCGTCAACCCCCGCCTCCTTTTACACGGAGGTCATGGTCTACCGCGGCTTCTGGATGGTGAGCTGGTTCAGGGAGGAATTCGGCCTCATGGAAAAACAGCTGGCCGCGAAGAAAAAGGTCGCGCCGGAAAAGCTCTTCGACGCCCTCATAGAGAAAACGCCGGCAGGTTCCATGGGACTGATGCTCCAGCCCTACTGGTCCCCCGGAGTCAGCACCGATCCCTACGCCAAAGGCTCCATCATCGGCTTCGGGGACGTGCACAACCGCGCACTTCTCTACCGTTCCATCCTCGAGGGGCTGATATACGCCCTCCGCGAGGGGGCCGAGCACACCATGAAAAAGACGAAGATATCGGTCACCCGCCTCAGGGTCTCCGGCGGCGGGTCCCAGAGCGACATGGCGATGCGCATAACGGCTGATATCTTCGGTCTCCCGGCGGAGCGCCCCCACACCTACGAGACCTCGGCCCTGGGAGCGGCCATAGACGCGGCGGTGGGCCTCGGCCTCTTTCCCGACTTCGCGTCGGCGGTGAAGGCCATGACCAGGGTGAGGGACGTATTCGAGCCGATCCCGGCGAACCGGCGTCTCTACGACGATCTTTACAACAAGGTGTACCTGGATATATACCCGCGCCTGAAGCCGCTCTTCAAGAGGATACGGGATATAACCGGGTATCCGGAGTGAACGCGCAACCAAAAGGCGCCCAAGGCATTGCGCGCCTTTTGGTTGCTTAATCCATTTCCCCAAATCGTCCCGTTGGTCTATTTAAACCCGATCTTTTTCCGCAGATCATCATGGGAGGATATCATTTGGCGGAGAGGTACAAAGGCCCTCACAATTTGTATGTTTACCTGTATGGCGTGCGGACTGTTCAGAACGCTCGCAAGCATCGCAACTCCTTGTTCGGTAAATGCCATGGGAAGATACCGGGAGCCGCCCCAAATTGAGGTGCCAAATTGGCACCTCAAGTTTTCAAATTCATCTTGGGTCAATGAAAACATGAAATCAACGGGAAATCGCTCCAGGTTTCTGCGGACCTGTCTTTTCAGTTGTTTCGTATCTACCTCATACAGGCCCGCCAGGTCCCGGTCTAATATCACATTATGTCCGCGGATAACATGGATTCTATTCACAATAACATCTGATTCCATCATTTGTTCCATTAACATCTACTTAAACAATACATTTAACTTCATTCATAGTGTATACGAACAGGAATATCTAAAAGATAAAATTTTTTTTGGCAGGATTAAGAATAATAAATGGGATAGCGTGAATCACCCGGCAGCGTGAGTGAACTTCGCGGCGAAGTCCCGCACCGCGGCCTCGTCGAAGCGCGACACGCTCTCGGTGATGCTCACGGCCTGTCCGATGACGCCCTTCTCGAGGACGCTCAGGCGCCCGAAATCGAGCTCGCCGCCGAAAATGCCTGCGGCCACGGCGCGGGCCCGGAGCGCCCCATCGAAGACCGCCTCGAAGTGTCTTATCGCGGCCTCGCCCTCGTTCATGCAGCAGATAAAAAGGCCGATGCGCTTCGTCAGGAGCTGGGGAAGATTCTTATCGCAGTATTTACGGAGTCCCCTCTGGAGGGAACCGAGGTAGATGGAACCGCCGATGATGACCGTGTCGTACCGGGAAAGGTCGATGTCCGCCCTGGATTTCAGGTCAATGACGGATACGACAGAATCGGAAATATTCTCGCCAATGATGCGGGCTGCCTTTTCCGCGCAGCCGTGCTTTGACATGAAGATTACGAGGGTGCCCATGGCCGATCCGCCCGAACAGAAAGCCCTACAGCTCGGCGGCAAGGACCGCCGCGCCGATGGCCCCCATGACCTGGGCCGAGGGTGACACCTCGATGGACATGCCGAGCTTGGCCTCCAGGGCCCTGACCACGCCGATGTTCTTGGCCACGCCGCCGGTCATCATCAGGGGCGGCTTTACGCCCACGCGGGCTGCCATGGCCGATATGCGCGTGGCAATCGATTCGTGGATACCGGCGACTATGTTCTCACGGCCCTCCCCCTTGGAGATGAGGGATATGACCTCGGACTCGGCGAAGACGGTGCAGAGGCTGGATATCTTACCCGGTTTGTCCGCCTGGAGCGACATGTCGCCGAAATCCTCCAGGTCCACCTGGAGGGCCCGGGCCATCACCTCCAGGAAGCGGCCGGTGCCGGCGGCGCACTTGTCGTTCATCACGAAGTCCTTCACCCGGCCGTTCTCGTCGAGGACGATCGACTTCGAGTCCTGGCCGCCGATATCGATGATGGACCGTATGCGGGGGGCGCTGAAGTGGACCCCTGCGGCATGGCAGGTGATCTCCGTGATCGACTTGTGGGCCGCCTCCACGCTGGCCCTGCCATAGCCGGTGGACACGATCTTTTCCATGGCGGAAAAATCGAGGGCCAGGGCCGAGAGGAGCTCGTCCGTGACGTGGCGCCACGCCTTGGCCACGTTGTAGCCGGTGAAGCCCACATGGGCCCCAAGGAACTTTCCGTCCTTCATGGCCGCGGCCTTGGTTGTTATTGAGCCGATATCGATGCCGAGGGTGTACATGATCCGAATCCTGTTCTGGTAAAATTGTTCGCCTGATAAATCAGGCGAACAGCATGGGGCGTCTGGCACCGCCAGCTATTTCTTTTTAAAAAACTGCTTGGTGTTTTTCACGCTGGAGAAGACCAGCTCATCCTTAGTGACGCTGATGATTTCCAGCGGCATCGGGTTCTTGTCCCGGATGATCTTGTTGTCCTTGAACGTGTAGGTGCCTTTCACCGCGGTCGGCGTCGTCTGGGCGCCCATGAGGGAACTTTCCTCGTAGGTCCCATCAGCCTTGAATGTAATGATCCATTCCTTGAAAACCTTCAGGGATATGGCCTTGTCGGAAAACATGCTCGATTCGGTATGGTCATAGGACCAGGTACCGACAATTTTTCCCGCCGTACCGCCTTTGCAGCCGCCCACTGCGGCGAGGGTCAGGGTAAGGGCAAGCGCCGTGATACCGGAAAGTATGCGTGATGTCATATGAGCCTCCTTGTTATAGCATGTATTATTGCTCCAGAGACGAATTCATCTTGCCATTGGGGCACAAGGTCAGCTAAAACTCAATCATTAATCCTGATTTAAGACGGGGATCAGAGCATATGGAAAACTATAGGTTGGACCGATAACTATCGGTGAAAACGGCCTACCGGTAGGGGGCAGAGCAACAAATTGGCACAAAATACCGATAACTATCTGCTGCGGCATGCCATCTTACTGGGGTCAAAGCATCAATGACGCTCAATTCACCGATAACTATCGGCCAAAAAGCCGATGAAGGGGGGCCAAAGCAGGATTTTTCAGGAAAGGCACCGATAACAATCGGCAGCCATGGATATAATTAATAGAAGAAGAGCGCTTTCGCCTCCTACGACTTGAATATCTCCCTGTCGTAGGTCTTAACCCAGTGCTTTTTCAGTACCGCCTTGGCTTCCTTGATCTTGTCGACCTCGAGGATCACGACGGCCTCGTCGCCTTTGAGGTATATGAAGGGATACATGCAGTCGATGTTTACCTTGGCCTCGATGAGGGGCCGCAGGATCGCGTTGAGCCCCCCCGGATGATCGGGTGCAGCCACCGCGACGACCTCCCTGGTGGAGACCGTGATCTTGTTCATCTCGAAGAGCTTCACGGCGCGCTCCGGGTCGTCGACGATCATGTGCACCTGCACCGGGTTCAGGCCGGACGACGCCATGATGGCCTTGATGTTGATCTGCTCTTTCTCCAGCAGCGACGTGGCCTTGTACAGGCTGCCCGGATTGTTATCGACCGCTATGGAAACCTGGGTGACTGGCATGGTATACCTCTTTTTGATAAGCGCGGATGCGTATCCGCGCCTATCTCGTGTTCTCGAACGGGAACCCGTCGTATCCCGCCTGGAGCGCCTTAACGCTCGATTCGGCGAGCTTCTTCTTGGACCCCATCATCATATCGATGCTCGTGATGACCGTTTCGATTTTAACGATCTTAATAAGCTTCACCAGGGCGCCCAGCATGACAATGTTGGCCCCGCGCTCGCTGCCAAGGTCGCGGCCGATCCGGTTGACCGGCGCGCCGAACAGATCTACGTCATGGCGCTCCGGAACCGTGTCCACCAGATCCGCGTTGTACAGGAGCTGCCCCCCCGCCTCGAGCCTGGTGATAAAGGCCATGAGCGAGGGCTGGTTCATCGCCACGAGGATGTCAGGCGTCGACGATACGGGGGACGCCACTTCCTCGTCCGAAATGCAGATGGTGCAGTTGGCCGTCCCGCCCCGCATGGCGGCGCCGTAGGACGGCAGATAGGTCACGAAATAATCGTCCAGCATGGCGGCATTGCCGAGAACGTTCCCGATGGTGAGCACGCCCTGTCCGCCGGATCCGGCGATCAAAAGTTTCAGCAGCATAGTATTACGTTTTGCTCCTCTTGTCGGTCAGCACGCCCGTGGGGAATTCCTTCATCATCACGTCGGTGACCCATTTGAACGAATCCACCGGCGTCATCTTCCAGTTCGTCGGGCACGGCGACAACACCTCGATGATGGAATAGCCGAGGCCGTCGACCTGCGTCTGGAAGGCGGTGGTAATGGCCTTCTTGGTCTTGCGGATCCCCGCGGGGCCGTCCACGGCCACGCGCTCGGCGTAGACGACGCCGGGGAACTGGGCCACAACATCCGTTATATGCAATGGATATCCGTCATACTTCGGGTCGCGACCCAGGGGCGTGGTGGTTGTCTTCATTTCAAGAAGGGTGGTCGGCGCGAGCTGTCCGCCGGTCATGCCGTACACGGCGTTATTGATGAAAATGACCGTGATGTTCTCGCCGCGGTTGGCGGAATGGATCGTCTCAGCCGTGCCGATGGCCGAGAGGTCGCCGTCGCCCTGGTACGTGAACACAAACAGGTCCGGCCGGGAGCGCTTGACGCCGGTGGCGATGGCGGTGCCGCGGCCGTGGGCCGATTCGATCACGTCAAAATCGAAGTAGAGGTAGGCCAGCACGGCGCAGCCCGCGGGGTTCACGCAGATGGCGCGTTTCCCCAGGTCAAGCTCCTCCAGCACCTCGGCCACGATGCGGTGCACGATGCCGTGGCCGCACCCTGGGCAGTAGTGGGTGACCACGTCTTTCTTGTAGTATTTCGGCCATGGATTCTTCAGTTTCATCGATCGCCCTTCGCTGTCTTCTGGTATTCGCGGTATATGATCCGCGCGAATTCGATCGGCGTGGGCACCACGCCGCCGGGCCTGCCGTGGAAGATGATGTCCGCCTTGCCCGCGACCGCTATCTGCACATCCTCCAGCATCTGGCCGGTGCTCATCTCGAAGACCACGAAGGTCCTGATCCGCGAGGACAGGTCGTTCAGGACCTGCTTCGGGAAAGGCCAGAGGGTGATGGGCCGTATCATGCCGGCGCGCACGCCATCCTTGCGCACCCGCTTGATCGCCCCCTTGGCGATGCGGGCCGTGGTGCCGTAGGCGATGACGATGATCTCGGCGTCATCGGTCATGTATTCTTCGAACCGTATCTCGTTCTTTTCGATCTCATTGTACTTCCGCACCAGCTTCCAGTTGTGGCGCTCCATCTCCATGGCGTCGAGGATGAGGGAGCAGAGGTACCGGCTGGGGCCGTCGCCCCGTCCGCCCAGCGCCCATTCCTTCTGGGGCAGCTCGCCAATCCTCTCAGGGAACACGACGGGCTCCTTCATCTGGCCCATCATGCCGTCGGAGAGCATCATCACCGGCGTGCGGTACCGGTCGGCCACGTCGAAGGCGTGGTACGTCAGGTCGGCGATCTCCTGCACCGACGCCGGGGCGAAGACCGGGGTGCGGTAGTCGCCGTGGCCGCCGCCGCGGGTCGCCTGGAAGTAATCGCCCTGGGCCGGCGCGATGTTGCCGAGGCCCGGGCCGCCGCGCATGACGTTCACGATGACCGCCGGGAGCTCGAAACCCGCCAGGAAGGATATTCCCTCCTGCTTGAGACTCACGCCGGGGCTCGACGACGAGGTCATGACCCGGGAGCCGGTGGCTGCCGCGCCAATGACCATGTTGATGGCGGCGGTTTCGCTTTCGGATTGGATGAAGACGCGGCCTTCCCTCCGCATGTGGTCGGCCATGTACTCGCCGAGCTCGTTCTGCGGGGTGATGGGATAGCCGAAATAGCAGCGGCACCCGGCCCTGATGGCCGATTCGGCAAAGGCGTGGTTCCCGCTTATGAATACCTTATTCATCGAACATCTCGATCACCACCTCCGGACATACCAGGGTGCAGATCATGCACCCGGAGCAGAGGTCCATGTCCCCGGGCTCCGCGTAGTGATAGCCCGCCTTGTTCAGGTTCTCGGACTCCCGGAGCATCTTCTTCGTGCAGTAGGCGACGCAGAGGCCGCACCCCTTGCACATCTCGGTGTTGATTTTAACTATATGTTTTACCGCTGTTTTCGTCATTCCATGATCCGTATCGGTTAAAAAGTAAGACACACACTACAGGGGGGGTCTTTTTTTTCAATAAGAAATTTTTTTCTTCCGGGGATGTTAAAAATTTAACCCTGATTTCGCATTATGTCCGATTTTTATTGATTTGCCGCCAAAACAGTTTTATAATAATACCATCCACACTCGGCTGTTTCAACCGCATCAGCATGTTTTGATTAAAGCTGGAGGTCTGATATGAAAAAAGCCATTATCATCATCGGCTGCATTATCCTTTTCATGGTCCTGGCCATTATAATCTTCCCCCTGATCTATACCAATGAATATTACTCCTACGATGAAGCGGTAAAACAATTCGCCAGGGGTAAGATAATTACCGTGAACAATAAAAAAATTCACTACATCGGAAAAGGCGCGGGCAAACCCGTCATCATGATCCATGGGTTCTTATACAATACGGCCATGTGGAACAAAAACATTGACAAGCTCTCAAAGAAATTCAAGGTCTATGCCATCGACCTGTGGGGCTGGGGATACAGCCAGCGGCTTCCCAAAGATGCTTACAGCTTCGACCTTTACAGCAGGCAGGTCATCGGCTTCATGGACGCCCTTAAAATCCCGAAGGCTTCCCTGGTGGGCCAGTCCATGGGCGGCGGCATTTCCGTGTACACTGCGGCGCATAACCCGGACCGGATTGACAGGCTCCTCCTCGTGGCCCCGGCGGTCATCCCCTATGACCTTCCCCTGGACGCCCGGGTATTCAAGCTCCCCTTCGTGGGCGAGTTCATGCTTTCAATACCGGGCGATTCACTGCTCACTGATAATCTCAAGAATATCTTCTTCTATGACAAAGCCGGGGTGACGGACGAATACGCAGCCGAAGTGTTGAGGCCCAGCCACATCGAGGGAACCCATGCCGGGGCCCTGTATATGCACCGGTACATGCTGGTGCCGCCGGTCGTTGAAAAGGAGGCGAAGATGCTTGCCGCCATGGGCAAGCCGATCCTAATCATCCATGGCCATGAGGACCGGGCCGTTCCGCTGGACCGGTCCCAGGAGCTTGCGAAAATGTGGAAAACCGCAAAGCTGGTCATCTTCGAAAAAGCCGGCCACTGCCCCCATGACGAGCACGCGGAGCGATTCAACCGGCTGGCCCTCGATTTTCTGTAAAAGGGAATAGTGGAAGTTCCCGGAGCTCCCACGGCAGTGAAATGAAAAAAAATTTGCCGCGGTCCCCATTGTTATGTATTATTGTTTGGATTGTCCGGGAAGCTTTCACCATGAACCGATTATGGATTTTATCAATAATACTTATCGCCGCTCTATCATTCTCATTATCATGCAATAAAAAAGAAGAAAAAGTCGACGCCCTGGCGCTGGCCGCCCTTATCTCGCGGAGCTACTACCTGGGCCTCACGCCCTTCCCCTATGACATCTCAGGGGTTGACAGGATCGAATGGGTCTATGACAGGATCCGTACCGACGCGGACCTGATGGCCCATCACTTCGACAACGGCATACCGTGGGACCAGGCACTGGCAGGGACCCCCTATCCTTCGAAGGTGACCGACGACTGGTATTTCCGTAAAAGCCATACGCCGGCGGGGCACAAACTCTATGTGGCCGTCACTCCCATCAATGGCATGAGGGATGGCCTGGCGCCCCTCTGGAACGCCACGGGGGACAACCAGCCCCTTACCGGAACGGACTGGGAAAGCCGGACCTTCAACAGCACCGAGGTAAAGATCGCCTACCTGTACTATTGCAGAAGCGTCATCGATTACTTCAATCCGGATTATATCGCCGTGGGCGTGGAAGTGAACCTGGTGAAAAAGCTCATCCCCGCGCAGTGGGACGCGTACCTGGAGCTGCAGGGTGAAACCTATGCGGCCCTGAAAGCGCTCTACCCGAACCTCCCCATCTTCGTGACCCTCACCGGCATTGACCTGGTCGAGGGCTACTCAGACGCCAATCACGCCGATCAGATGGCGGCGCTTTCGCAGGTCATCGACCATACCGATTACTACGCCATATCGCTCCATCCTTTCTTCGCAGAGGTCCCCGGCGGCACGGTCCCGGCGGACATGGCGGACCGGATATTCTCCCTGAACACGAAGGGGAAACCGGCCTGCATAACCGAGACGAGCTTTCCCGCTGAGGAGCTCACCATGACGTACTACGACCCGGATATTACCCTGGCAGGAACGCCGGAGAAACAGCGCTATTATTTCAGCTACCTCCTGGAGGAGGCGCAGAACTACGGCTTCGTCTTTGTTGTGAATTTTCTCGTACGGGACTACGACGTACTCTGGTCGACGCCCGCGCCCGGAGGCCTCGGCTCTCCGGAGGACATCAACAAGGCCTGGCGGGACACGGGTTTCTACGACCAGGACGGCAACGCCCGGCCGGCGCTGGAGGTATGGAAAGCCCGCCTCGCCCTGCCCCGGTGGTAATCGCCATCCTCAAAAAAATATTGATTTTATTGATACTATCTGCATGATATATGGATATGACACCGGCATTTCAACTTCCATTTTCCAAGAGGACAGTAATGGCAGTCTCAACTGTCATCTTCATAATCCTGCGAAGTGCCCCTCTCCTCGCCAACGGCTACAACAGGATCAACAGGGTGGCCGTCCCGGTGCTGGTTATACTGCTCGCGCTCCTCTTCCCGGTGCCGGCCCTTGTTCCTGCCGCCCTGGCGTTCCTGGCCGTTAAAAAGATTCGCGGGGTCCCCGTACCATTCATACGGTCCTATATCGGGGCCGTGGCCGGCGAAGATATCGGAATCGCCCTCTCCTATGCCATTTCAAAAATGAGCGGCCCCGGATGGAACAGCTATCACTACACCCTGTATCCGTACATCATCCTCGGTTTGTCATTGGCCGCGGCAACGGCATGTTCCCTGGCAGGGGCCGGGAATAAAGCCGGCCGGCAGTAAAGCAGCGATACGCGCTGCCCGTCCCTGGAACAAAGGCCATCGGCGAGATGCCGTTTTTTACATTGACAATTATTGCGCCATCATAATAGTGATGGCCCATGCACACATTGAGATTCCTGGCCGTGTCCCTTGCCGCAATGACGGCAGCGTTCTCGCTATGGGGATGCGAAAATCATGACAACGGCACGAAGAGGCTCCTGGCCTACTCCCAGAGCCTGAGCGCCCTCTGCTCCGGGACGTACTCAGAGATGGCCATTGAAGAAGCCTTCGACGACAGCAACAGGCCGAACCTGACGCTCTACCCCGACCCGGTCAACAACAACTACTACCTCTCCACCCCGTGGAACTACGAAAAGAGCTACAACGCCTGCCGCAAATATCCCCTCCTGATATACCTTCACGGCAGGGACCAGGCCGGCTACATCAGCAACCTCTACTACATGGGGTATGACAATCCGAGCGGATACATGAGGGAGGAAGCCGGCGCGTTCAAGAAAAAATATCCCTGCTTCACCTTTGTTCCCCAGGAGACGGGGGCGCCCTTCAATACGACGAAGATCATAAACCTTATCGAGTACTTTCGAAGCATCTACCGGATTGACGACGAACGGATATATGTTCACGGCTACTCCATGGGGGGATGGGGGTCCTACACACTGGCCGGCGATTACCACAAGAGAACGGGGCGCTACTTCGCGGGGATCATAACCCTGAACGGCGGGGCGGTCAACCTCGACGCTGCTGTGGCAGCCCGGGCCGGGGTCTGGATCATGACGGGCTTGCTGGATACCGCTTCGACGACCGCCGGCAGGAACTCCTATGACTACCTGAAAAACCTCTCCTGCAACGCCGGGGCAATGGAAACGACGCGGATGGATTATTCAGTGGGGAGCTACACGGCCGACACCTGGACCCTGACCCTGAACTCCCTTGAAATAGTCAAGCGGACAGAATTCGCCGACGTCGGCCATTCATCGCTGGGCTTCCATTTCAGCAACGACCCCTCGGTCATGGCCTGGTTCTTTTCGCAGTCCCTGAGGAACAGGTAGCCGCGACCACCCCTCCGTCATCCATCATCTGCCTGTAGACGTAACGAGATCCTGCAACCTCATTGCGCTGTTAGCGAGGGACTCGGCCATGCCGGTCAGGTTCTCCGAAGCGGACGCATTGCTCTGGGTCATCTGGTCCATGTCGGCTATGGCGCCGTTCACCAGGTCGATGCCGTGTTTTTGCTCGATGCTGGCGGCCGCGATCTCGCCGATAATCCGGGCCGTTTCAGAGGCGTCGCGGGCGATATCGGAAAGGCTTTTGCCGGTGCGGTTCACCAGGTCCGTGCCCTTCTCAACGCGGGTGACCGTGTCCATGATCAGGTTCTCGATCTCCTTCGCGGCGCCGCCAGACCTCTGGGCCAGGTTACGCACCTCGCCGGCCACCACCGCGAAGCCTCTTCCGGCGTCGCCGGCCCGGGCGGCCTCAACGGCCGCGTTCAGGGCAAGGAGGTTCGTCTGAAAGGCGATCTCGTTGATGACCCGCGTGATCTCCGCTACCCTTTTACTCGCGCTGTTGACATCGTTAATGGAATCGACCGCTTCGAGGGCGATCCTGTTGCCGCCCTGGGACGTGACCGCCCCCGCCTCGGTGAGGGTGCGCACCTTCTGGGCGTTATCCGCGTTCTGGTTGATGGTGGCTCCCATCTCCTCGAGTGACGCCGCGATCTCCTCTATGCCCGACGCCTGCCTCTGGGCCCCTTCCGATATGACCGCCGCGGTATCGGACACCTCCTGCGACACCGACGACAGGTGAGACACCTGCTCCTTGATCTCCCCGAGCAGTGACTCGTTGATGTCGAGGAGCTTCCCGCTCCTCTCGGCCTCCTTGCGGGAGATGACGATGGCGTTGTTCATGGCCCCGACAAGGAGGATGGAAAGGATGTACTCAAGGATGGCCGCCGAATAAAAGCCGGTTATTGACGGGAATATGACGGACGTGGCAACACCGTTGCCCGTTACATAATAATAATAGGGGATCATCCCCGCGAGAAAACAGATCACCGCGACGGTGAGGACTATCCTGTTGGAAAAGAGCAGGGCCAGAACCATAAAGGTGAAGGTATAGTATACCGCGTTCGACAGGGTCTCCCCCTTGGGGGCGCTGAAGACAAGAAACATGATGGCGGCACCGATTATCACGACCATGATTATCCCGCCGAGCTCCCCCCTGCGCCTGATGACAAGGAACAGGGCGATGATGGAAGCTGCCACGATGGGCACGATGGTAATGATGGTGGCAACCGCCCGCTCCGGCTTCGTGATGATGCCCACTGCCGTCACGATCGGCAGTAAAACCAGGAGGATGATGGAGAAAACAAAGAGATACTGGGCCTTTTTCTGTGTGATGAAATCCTTATCCGCGTATTTCCCCGCGATATAGCTGGCAGCTGACATAATGTATATCCTCCTGAGGAATCGTATGAACCCCTATCACAAATATAACAACAAACGCTATCAATGCAAATCATAAAAATCGATAATGAGAAGGATATTGAATGCCTGCCGCGCATTAATGGATCAGGGGGTTATCCGAATAGCAGTTATGGTGGGTTTGACTACAAGGCCGGCCGCCTGACTTGTGTTGAATGGCGTACCGGCCAGTACACTACATGGTTGATGATACCGGTATCATTACAAAATCATTATTAGTCTTAAGCGCATTGATCAATCCCCCTACATGCTCCGCCGGTACTGGCCGCCCACTTCGTAGAGGGCGCCGGTGATCTGCCCGATGGAGCAATGGCGCACCGTGTCCATGAGCTCGGCGAAGATATTCCTGCCTGACAACGCCGCTTCCTGAAGACGCTTCAGCGCCGCCGGCGCATCCTTCGAGTTCCGCTTCTGGAACGCGGTCAGGCGCGACAATTGCGATTGTTTCTCATCTTCCGTGGCCCGGGCCAGCTCGACCTTCGCCGCGGCCTCTTCCGGAGCGGCCCCGGCGTCGATAAAGGTGTTCACGCCGACGATGGGGAGCTCGCCGGTGTGCTTCCGATGCTCGTAGTACATCGACTCTTCCTGGATCTGGCTCCGCTGGTATCCCTTTTCCATGGCCCCCAGCACGCCGCCCCGCTCCGTGATGCGGTCGAACTCAGACAGCACCGCCTCCTCCACCAGGGCCGTGAGCTCCTCCACGATGAAGCTCCCCTGGTCCGGGTTCTCGCACCGGGCCAGGCCCCATTCGCGGTTGATGATCTGCTGGATGGCCAGGGCACGCCGCACCGACTCGCGGCTCGGCGTGGTGATCGCTTCGTCGTAGGCATTGGTGTGGAGGCTGTTGCAGTTGTCATAGACCGCGCAGAGGGCCTGCAGGGTCGTGCGGATGTCGTTGAACTGGATCTCCTGGCTGTGGAGGGACCGCCCCGAGGTCTGGATATGGTACTTGAGCATCTGCGAGCGCGGCCCCGCCTTGTACTTCTCCCGCATGGCCACGGCCCAGATGCGCCGCGCCACCCGGCCGATGACCGTGTACTCGGGATCCATGCCGTTGGAAAAGAAGAACGACAGGTTCGGCGCGAAGCTGTCAATGTCCATGCCCCGAGAGAGGTAGTATTCCACGTAGGTGAAGCCGTTGGCCAGGGTGAAGGCGAGTTGGGTGATGGGATTCGCCCCGGCCTCGGCGATGTGGTACCCCGATATCGACACGGAGTAGAGGTTCCGCACGTTGTTCTCAATGAAGAACTGCTGGATGTCGCCCATCATCTTGAGGGCAAAGTCTATGGAAAAGATGCAGGTGTTCTGCCCCTGGTCTTCCTTGAGAATGTCCGCCTGCACTGTACCCCGGACGTTCGAAAGCACCTCCACCCTGATCTTCGCGTATTCCTCCGGATTCGGCCGGCGCTTATGCTCGGCCTCGAACCGATCCGCCCGCTGGTCTATGGCCGCATTCAGGAACATTGCCAGCATGATGGGCGCCGGCCCGTTGATGGTCATGGACACCGAGGTGCTCGGCGAGCATAGGTCGAAGCCGCCGTAGAGCACCTTCACGTCGTCGAGGGTGCAGACGCTCACCCCGGAGGTGCCGACCTTGCCGTATACGTCGGGCCGCGGGTCCGGGTCGCGGCCATAGAGCGTCACGGAGTCGAAGGCGGTGCTCAGGCGCTTCGCCTCGAAGGACGCTGACAGGAGCTTGAAGCGCGCGTTGGTGCGGGCCGGGTCGCCCTCGCCGGCGAACATCCGGGTCGGGTCCTCGTCCATGCGCTTCAGGGGAAACACGCCGGCGGTATAGGGGAACCGTCCCGGCACATTCTCCTCCCGGAGCCACCGGTATATCTCGCCCGGGTCGGTGAAGCGCGGCAGGGAAATCTTCGGTATGGAGCTGCGCGCGAGCGACTCGTAGCGGAGTGGCGTCCGTATCTCCTGGTCCCGGACCTGGTACACGAGGTCTTCCCGGCCATACTCTTTCCGGATGGCATCCCACTGCGCCAGGAGGTCCCTTGTTTCAGCGCCGAGGCGCCTCTCGGCGCCGTCCGCCTCGTCGCGCAGCCGTGACGCGGCCGTATCGCCCGGAGCGCTCACGGCAAGGGCCTTCGCGGATTCGCGCAGGTGCCATGGCAGGCGCACGGCGGCAACTTCCTCTTCCGTGCGGCGGTGATAGTCCCGCACGGTCTCGGCTATTTCCGCCAGGTAGCGCGTGCGCCGGGGCGGTATAATGATGGTCTTGGATGATGACGCCCTTCCGGCGGGCCGGGGCAGGGACGATACGAAGCGGTTCTTCTTTTTCGCGTTCACCAGGTCCAGAAGATAATGATACAGGGCCGTCAC
Source organism: Spirochaetota bacterium (assembly GCA_017999915.1). NCBI lineage: Bacteria > Pseudomonadati > Spirochaetota > Spirochaetota bacterium. The sequence goes on along the minus strand of JAGNKX010000008.1, from coordinate 219,715 downwards.
GCCGTCATCGTTGAAGCGCGACGCGATGGTGCCGAAGACCGGCATCTCCTCCGGCGCACTGTCGAAGGCCTTGCGGTTCCGCTGCACCTGCTTGCGCACGTCGCGAAGGGCGTCGTCGGCGCCCTCCTTCTCGAACTTGTTGACGACGACCGCGTCGGCGTAATCGAGCATGGTGATCTTCTCCAGCTGCGACGCCGCGCCGTACTCGCTCGTCATCACGTACACGGAGCAATCGGCGATGTCGCTGAGGCCGGCGCTCCCCTGCCCCACGCCGGCGGTCTCCGCGATGGCCAGGTCGAACCCCGCGGCCCTCACGACCGACAGGGCTTCCGCCAGGGCGTCGGAGAAATCGGTATTATGGTGGTTCGCAGCGAAGGAGCGCATGAACACGCGCCGGCCGGTGATGGCGTTCATGCGGATCCGGTCGCCCAGGAGGGCGCCGCCGCTCCGGCGCTTGGCCGGGTCGCTGCAGAGAACAGCGATGTGGATATCGCCGAAATCGCGCAGGAGCCGCACCACGATCTCGTCGATGAGCGACGACTTGCCGGCGCCGCCGGTGCCGGTTATGCCGATGACTGCCATGTCGCCGCCGGAAGCCCCGGCCCTGATCTTCTCCATGAGTGGCCCGTAGGACGCCGATTCGCGCCGGTGCGCGGTCTCGGTCATGGTGATAAGCCGGGCGATGGCCTGCTTCTTCTCGGGCGCGAGGCCGCCCGCGTCGCTCTCGGTCGCGTCGGGGATCGGGTAATCGACAGCGCTCATAAGGTGATTGATGATCCCCTGGAGGCCCCACCGGATCCCGTGGTCCGGCGAGTAGATCTTCGCCACGCCGTACTCCTCGAGCTCCCGGGCCTCGTCCGGGACGATCACGCCACCGCCGCCGCCGAAGACCTTGATGTGGGAGGCGCCCCGCTCCTTCAGCAGGTCGATCATGTACTTGAAGAATTCCATGTGTCCGCCCTGGTAGCAGGAGACGGCTATGCCCTGCACGTCCTCCTCGATGGCGGCGCTCACGATCTCGTCCACCGAGCGGTTATGGCCCAGGTGGATCACCTCGGCCCCGGTTTCCTGAAGGATGCGCCTGAAGATATTTATGGACACGTCGTGGCCGTCAAAGAGGGACGTGGCGGTCACTATCCTGACGCGGTTCTTCGGGGTATACGCCTCGGGCTCGGCGGCAATGGCCTCGCCGGATCGTTCTGTAATGGATGTTGCGGTTGTCATGGATTCCCCCTTTTTCGATATTCAATTCTGCTTTCTGTTTTTCCCGCCGCCGTGCATGCCCAGGATAAAACCGGTCTGGAGCCGTATATATTCGTCGATGCTGTACTTGCGGCTGAAAAACCAGCGCCGGAACGTCCACATGTGCCCCAGCACGGTGATGTTGTGGGCAGCCACTTCGACGGCATTGTCGTCGAGATGCTCCAGGTCCCCGGAAGACATCAATACCTTTATAAGCGTAATGAAAATACCGGTGATGCGGACCTCGTTCTCGAGGACCTTCTTGCGCCACTGCCGGGGAAGGGACTGGGTCTCCTGGTAGATGAGCAGGATGTGGTCACTCATCCGCTCGCAGACCAGGAAATATTCGCGGATGGCCCCGGCCAGGACGTTCTTCCCCTTCGTGGCCCGGGCCATGGCTTCGATCACGCCCTTCTCGACCTCGGCGTGTATGGCGTCGCACACCAGGTAGAGGATGTCCTCCTTGGAGGCAACGTATTCGTACATCGATCCGATGGGCATCCTCGCGGCCGCGGCTATCTGCCGCGTCGTGGTCTTGTGGAAGCCCTTTTCCACGAACAGGCGGACCGCCGCGTCGATGATCTGGCGCCGGCGCTTTTCCACCAGCTCCTGGTTCTTGATCTGCGTGGGTACATTCCTGGTTTTTTCCTTTTTTTTCATCGGGGTTTATAGGGCCCTTTTTTTTCTTTTCCGTCCCGGAGGGGCCGTGACCCGGGCGGCCCGTTTCCGGACACTCCGCTTCCCGGTGACCCGTTTCCGTGCGGCCGGGGCTGAAGCGGACTTCCTGCCTCCAATATACTTCCGAACGAGCGCTCGGTCAACATTATCGAGCGTATTTTTTTCTGTCAAGCCCGTTTTCCCGCTGTCATCCTCGAAAAAGCCCTCCATGCGCGTCCGTATCGCCCGGCAGGCCTCCTCCCCGATCTTTCTCACGCGGTAGGCCGACATGCCGCTTTCCCTGGCCACGGACGCCGCGGACCTGCCGCCCAGGCAGGTGGCGGCGATAAGGGCCCGCCTCTCCTCGGGAAACCCGCTGATAACGTCGCCCAGGGTCGATATCACCTCGCCGCGGAGGCAGACATTCTCTATGTCCTCGTAAAACTGCCGGTCCATCACGACCTCCTCGACCCGCAGGGCCTGGAGCTTCTCCTCCTCGGAGCGCTTCTTCCGCACGTAATCAATGGCGATGTTTCGGGCGGCGGTGAAGAAAAAACCGAGGGTCCGCGGCGATTCCGGGTCCAGGGAAATCCTCTTTTCATAGACCTTGAGAAAAACGTCCTGGCAGAGCTCTTCCGAAATATCGCGGTCATAGACCATCTTCTTGATAAACCTGATCACAGGGGCGGCGTAGCGCCGGTAATTTTCCGAGAATTCCTTATCGAATCCGGCATCGGCTGTTTGTATCTCTGACATGATACCTCCATTTTGAAACATTGTGGAATTTCTTCCCTGCGGTGGTCAGCCGTGAGGCCGCAACACGATACAGGCAAGTATGCAATAATAATACTAAACCGATCCGACAACGCAAGACGGGAGGAACAAATGACATCTTCGATATCATGAACGATACCCATTTGTGGACAACGGCGAATAAATATTTCCATGAAGAGGGCGGATAGGATGTCCGGCAGGCGTCCTGCCAGGATGGGGGTGATATAGATATTACAGGGAAAGCACGTGGAGCTGCCGAAGGACCGCGGCGCCGGCCCGATCCATCAGGGGATGGCCGCCCTCCCTTTCCGCGCCAGGATGAAGGCATAGAGGAAAAAAACGCCGAAAAGAAAGTCATTGATGCCGTACACGCTATAGAAGAAGCCGGTTAGCGCATCCTGCGCGTAGAGGGAGCTCAATTCTCCTCCATGGTTCCAGAGCCAGCGGCCCCAGACGGCGGTATAAAAAAATTTTTCAAGGGCAAAGACCCCGGCGATGGCCGGGATAAGGGAATAGGACCTGGATACGGCGATATAGGCCAGTCCCCAGAGCATGATCACTCCCAGGCCCGTGCCGGAGAAAGTCCCGGCATCGACGGTCATCATCAAGGTATTGGTGAAGAATCTGCTGAAGAGGGGAATCCCCAGAACATTCACGCACCCGGCAACGATAAATCCCACGGACATCAATTGATCCTTACGCATGATATTTATCCTTTGTTTGTATTGAGTTATGGCCCACCCATTCCTTCATGCACTCCCCGGCGCCGGCAAGGATGAGGAGGCGGTTTAGCATGCTGTCCGGCATCAGGGCCCGGCCGATCTGTCCGATTTGGAGGCTCCACGGCTTTTTCACGACGCACCGCCCCTTTTTCAGGGCCTTTTCAACAACGGCCTTCGCGATGTCATCATGGCGCTCCACCCGCGGAAGGAGAAGCTCTCCCAGAACGTTCATCCTGCTCCCCTCGAACAGTCCCTTTTTCAATAATCCGGGATGGACCGATGTAAGCCTGATTCCTTTTTTTCTGTCAGCCATGACCTCAAGCCTGAGGGATTCGGTGAACCCGTACACGGCCCACTTGGTGGCGCAGTACACGGCAAGGTCCGGCAGCCCCACCAGGCCGGCGCCGGACGAGATATTCACGATGTGCCCCTGGTTCCGGCGGTACATGCCGGGGAGGAAGGCGGCGGTGGTGTAGTAGATCGAGTTAAGGTTGATCTTCGTCAGCCTGTCCCACGCCTCCGCCGGATGGGATGCGAACCTCCCGGCCGTTACCGTCCCCGCGTTATTGACGAGAATATCCACCTCGCCGATGTCTTTCCTTGTCTGCAGCGCCGATGCTTCCACCGCGCCGCTGTCGCTGACATCGCACCGGTAGAACCTGAGTCTCGATGAAAAACCGGCCAGTTCTTCCGCGGCGCTCCTGATCGCATCGGGGTTGTTGTCCCACACCGCCACAACGCATCCCTCGTCAAGGAGGCGCCGCACGATGGCGAAACCGATACCCATGGCGCCCCCGGTAACGACCGCTTTTTTATCATTCAGGATCCTCATAGATGCCCTCCGCGCACGGTTATTCGACCGGCTTGGTGATGTACTTCCCGTTCAGGCAGACCGGGATAAGGCCGCCGGTGAGACCAGGCGTGGCGTCCACGGGACGGATCGCGTGGGGCGTATTCATCGGAATGTACACGGCCGCCGGCGTGGACACCTCGTAGAATTCGTCGCCCAGCATGACCTCGAAGGTAATCGCCTTCTCGTCGCCGATCATCAGGTACATTTCGTCATAGTCGTGCATATGCGGAGCGGCCCTGTCCCCCTTGATGGCTATGTTCTTGAGGGCCTCCGTGATCTCCTTGATGTAAAGGTACAGCACCCAGGCCCTGGCCTCGGGGACCAGCTCGCTTCCCATCAGCACCGGGTACGGTATCACCTGGCTCAGATCGTGACTCGGCAGCTCGTTGACATTGATAGGCTTCCTGACTATGTACTTTTCGTATTGACCGCCCATTCCATCCCCCCGTTCGATTATATTGGTAACCGATGGTTACTAACCACCGGTTACCAATATATGGCCTCCATGTCGATTTGTCAAGAGCAAAAATCTCTTTTTTAACGAATTGGCCTGTCAAGCAAAACCGTGTTTATAAGCAAAACGCATTGAATTATACTTGCCATTGAATCATATTGTGACACAACCTTGGCCATGGCAGAAAAACCGGATAAACTGCGGAGAAACCGCAGGGAAGAAATAACGAAATCAGCGCGGCAGCTTTTCCTGAAAAAGGGGTATCGCTTCACGTCAATCGACCAGATAGCACGCAGGGCCGGTTACAGCAAGCGCACGGTCTACCTGGAATACGTCAACAAGGACGACCTCTTCCTGGACATTGCCACCGACGGCCTGGAGTTATTGCTGAGCCAGCTGCGGCTAATCGAGGGAGATCCAACATCCCTGCAGGTGTACCTCGAGAAATACCTCGGCGTCATCACCGATTTCGCCTTTCTCCACGGGAACTACTTCAAACTACTCGCCTCGGACGTGTCCGCCGAGGTGATCGCCAACAGCACCAGGTCGGTCAAGGAGCGGGCCGCCGGCATCGAGCGGAGCTGCGTCAAGCTCCTGTCCGACCAGATAGAGCGTGCCGTGCGGGAAAAAAAGATAAAAAAAGTCGATCCCTGGGAGACCTCGGAGATCGTCATCGGCTCGACAGTGGGTATCATCCTCCTCTCCTTCGGCGGCAGCCAGACGATCCTTTCACGAAAGAAGCTGAAAACCAAGGTGAACCGGATGTGGCAGGTCTTTTACCGGGGCCTGTTAAAATAATAATTTTTCAGAAATTTTAAGATCCAAAACCGCCCATCCCCCCTCTAACCATCAGAACCGATACTCATCATCACAGGAGGGGAACACCCGCCATGAAAAACTTCATTATTATTCTGATACTTCTCTTCACGTCGTCGGCCCTTTTCCCCAATACACAGGCCGTTACGCAGGGAAAGCCGGGGAACTACCGCCAGTACAGCGACGTGGTCCAGAAAACCGCGTGGATGGTCAGCGACGGAACGGCGCAGTCCCTGGCGCAGAAGCAGGGCCTGCAGATCCTGAACGTCACCTGGGAGGACACGGGGCGCTACAAGGGCTCCTCCGTCGGGCCCAACATCAGCGACATGACCATCCAGGTGCAGCAGCAGGACCCGGCCACGAAGCAGTACCGCCTCACCTGCATGCCGGTGATACGCTACCCGAACTACGAGGACCTGAGCGCGGACATCGACCCGGACCGGTTCTATGTCCTCGTGGGCAACGAGAAGGGAAAGCAGTTGAAAAAGATAACCCTTACGCAGCTCCTGAAAAACCTTCGCGCCCACATGAGCGATCCCGGCTCCTGGAAAGGATCACGGAAATCCCTCCTGGCGAAGCGCGACACCCACGTGCTGGTGAGCGCCCAGGCCTGCTTCCTGCCGGTGCCGAGGAAGGGCATCGCCGAGTTCAACCCCGTGCTCTTCAACTACCAGTCCTATGCGGATAACCCGGCGGTGCTGACGATCCTCGCCACCAGGGAGGGGACCAGCATGACCGTCATCGACAACAAGCGGGACGGCTTCCAGGCGGGGATGACCTGGGGACAGCGTCTCTTCTTCAACCAGAAGGGAGAGCGGGCGTCCCTCACCGGCAAGCGCCTGAGCGATTTTAAAGCTGATCAAAAAAACGGGAAGAAAGGAAACGGCTCGAAGCATACGGCCTCCGCCGCCGGAGAAAGCGGCCTCAACCTGGTGCTCCTCATCCAGGTCCCACTGAAGCAGAAACAGCTCATGCGCTTCAAGAGCGCGCCCTGCCAGGAGAGCATGGCCTACGACAAGGCTGCTCCGGCGGGAAAGAGCGATGTTGAAGCCGCGGTGATAGGCCACGGCAAGGTGGAAGGCCCCTTCACGGAGATCGCCGGCCTCGACATAGAGCGGGACGAACGGTTTCCGATCCGTGTCACCGTGCAGTTCTACAAGGCCACGGGCAACGGCGTCGTTTCGGAAGTAGACATGAAGGAAATCAAGGACCAGATCCAGAGGGTTTACAGCAAGGCCGATTACGTGGGAAGCCTTGTGGTGGACGGCGACACCAGTCGCCCCACGGAATATGACGGGCCCAAGGAAGAGCCGTCGGACTGGTGGGAGCAGTTCTGGAAGCGCCACCGGGAAAACACCGGCATGACACCGCCTGATACCATGTACATGTTAAGAAAACTCTTTGGGCCGAACTGGGATCCGAGGGGATTGTAACCCGGAGCGGGTCAGCTTTTTTGCGAGGAGAAGAGGGCGGCATCCCTCTCCTCCTCGCGCTCCTCCTCACCCCGCGCCTGCGGCGGGCTGGGTGCTTAACTCGCCCTCATTCACTTCGCTCCGCTTCGTTCTGTGAGGGCTCAGACAACAATCACCCATCAGTGTCCACCCTGCGGGTGGACGTTTTGATGGCTTAATTATCAGAAGTACTTTTCTCTGTTAATATGGTGAACTTATGACCCACCGCTTTTCTGCTTATCGGAATGTATTATCGTGCCCACGTGCTCGCCGTTGAGCGCCTTCGTGATATTGCCGGGGACCATGCCGTTGATGATCTGGATCCTGTCGATGACCTCGCTGTTCTGAATGATCTCCAGGCAGGGGCGCTCGATCACCATGTCGTCCAGGTTGCGCCCGATGAGCTCGGACACGCTGATCTCAGGTATGAAGACGGCATCGGGGTCCTTCTTCGGATCATTGGTGTAGAGCCCGTTTTCGTCCTTCACGAAGATGCATTGCTTGGCCCCTATGAGGTCGGCGATGATGAGCGTTCCCGAATCGGTACGGTGCATCGGGATGCGCGCATTCTTTGACGGCATGGAAAAATAGTCGTAGGGCGGCATGGCCGCCATGACGGGAAGGGACCCCTGTTCATAGAACATGGAGAGCTCGAGGATCTGCTTCTGATCGACCTTGATGCCTCCGTCCCGGGCGAGGAGCGTGGATACGAGAAGGGCGTTCTGCTCCGAGATGGCGCTGCCGAACTTGCCCATGATGCCGGTCGGCATGCCGAGCTCGATGCCGATGGAATAGATGTGCCTGCTCCTGGTGCCGCCGCCCGTGGTGATGAGCATCTTGTGGCGCGGCTTGTTCTCGGCGATCTCCGCGATTATCGAATCAAGGGCCTTCTTGCCCCTGTCGGTGATAGACTGGCCGCCTATCTTGAGGATGCTCACGTCGGGAAAGAGGCGCTGCTGCGGCGCCACTTCGAGGGTCTCGAAAAAAGAATTGCTCACAAGGCTCTCCCCCATGAGCCTGCTCTTCACGTGCAGGCGCATTCCGTCCTTCTCCCTGATCAGTGCCATGGGGCCCCCTGTTAATGTTTTTTGCTCTTGGCTTTTTTCGACGCGGCCTGTTTCGCTTTTTTGGCCCCTCCCAGGCCGTGCTTTTTCACTCCCGGCTCGGTTACAAGGAGGTGGAGCTCGGCATCCACCTTTCCCGCTATCCATTCCAGCTCACTCAACCTGAAATGCTGAACTGTAAACCTGACATCAGCTCCGGATACCGCGACCACCGTAAACCTGGCGTGGTGGTCTCCGTCCTGGACATTGCGGCGTTCCCTGTAGAATATTTTTCCCGACATAGCGCCTCCCGCTGAAGAAATGCACCGTGATTTATTATTTCACCCCGGTTCTATCTAATAATACCGGTATTAATGATAAAAGGCAAGCAGAAATATGGGCAGAGGGGTCCCAGCCCATATATAGCGAGAAGGAAGGCTTACCGGCCTTCCCCCTCGTATACTCCCTCTTCGGATGCACCGCTTGTCAACAAGTGCCTATCAATCAGAGGTTTGAGTTGCATTACTGGCAGAACCAAAGTCAATATTTCATCATCCGGATTGGGCCCATGCCGTTCGACAGAAAGGGGTTTTAATCCCGCACCATTAAGCGGAACGAATCATTGTTGGCTGATTTGAAAGATAAAAAAAACGGTCCGATCCAGACCAGGAACGGCAGAAGCCAGAAGATGAATGATGAATAGTAAATGTGCAACCTTATTTGAATACAGGGTCTACAAATAAAAAACTATCCTGCAGGCAGCTAAGGGGTTTACCGCCTTTAAGTGAATTAATTTTCCCAAAATTTTTTTTCACATCCTCCGGACTGACCGGACCGGTTCCATCCCCAATGATTGTTCCGCTACCGCAGATTATCTCAGTCCTGCTGTACCATCCTCCGGCGGCATTATAAATACAGCCGGTTTGATTGTTTTCTTCCGAAACAAGATACAAACCCAGGGCCGTAACGCAGGATGGCTTCATCAGCTCCGCGAACTTTCCCTGGATGAGGTCCGCCGTCATACGCGTTGTGGCCAGGGGGGCTATCGCATTGATGCAAATATTGTACCTGTTTCCCTCCAGTTCCAGAACATTCATGAGCCCGATCAATCCCATCTTTGCCGCTCCGTAATTGGCCTGCCCGAAATTACCATACAGGCCAGCTCCCGAGGTTGTCATGATGATACGACCGTATCCGCGCTCACGCATCACGCTGAAAGCTGGTTGGGTTACAAGGAAAGCCCCTTTCAGGTGTACGCCAACTATCCTGTCCCATTCACTTTCGGTTGTTTTGAGGAACGAATGGTCAAGGATGATCCCGGCGTTATTTACCAGTATGTCAACACTTCCGAATGTATCCAACGCGGTTTCAACAAGTGCTTTCCCGGTTGAAGCATCCGAGACATCGCCGAAAACGGCCACGGCCTTTCCGCCCAATAACCGTATTTCGTCAGCGACACGGTTAGCGACAGACTCCGAGGATCCTTCTCCATGGCGGTCACAACCGCAATCATTGACTACAACCATTGCTCCCCGTGACGCCAGGTCCAGGGCATATTGTCTGCCCATGCCTGTGCCAGCGCCGGTTACAATTGCCACCCGTCCATCAAAACGTATTTCGTTCATTTCATCACCTTATTTATCTATATAATTGATCATCAACAATAACTGCTGTATGATTTTGAAGCATTTCACCAATGATGACCAGCAAAAAAATGAGATCCAGGCAATGAATTGACCTCCATAAACTCAGAAATGGCTCTACCCAGTCTCTGTACCCCTCAACATGCACTTCTTGACATCAAGACATCGTATCTATTCCCGGCGGAGCCCCGCTCTTCGGCCGTCGGCCCGCCCTTATTCGCTTGAAAAGCACCCAGGCCATGATCGGGATAAAGAGAAAATAAAATCCCGGGCCGGAGACGAAGGCCCAGGTCTTTTTATCGGAGTAAAAAGCGGTATAAAGAATGGCGAGGATGTGAAGCGCCATGTATGCCGCGGTGATGAGAAGCGTCGTTTTCAGCAGGGGAATCGCCTCCGGCACAAGGGCCCGGCCCGGGGGCATGTACCTGCCGAAATAGCTCATGATGAACCTGGCCGGGGCGAACATAAAATAAAGGATAAAGGGAACGCACAGGCCCTCGATCACGGCGGGTTTCACTTTGAAGAAACGCTCATCCTTCGTGATGAGCGAAACTCCCCCCATGACCGCGATGAGGGCCACGTCGGCGAGCATGAAATAATCGAATTCACCTGTCATGAAAAAGGTGATCCCCGCCTGGATGACGGTGCAGACCACTGCGGAGATGATGGAGATGACGGTATTTTCGATAATCGTATCAACAACGATAAAAACAAGAATGGGCAGAAATTGAAGGAGCAGGAACGCCATGGCCTTTACCTATTGACGATCCCTATCGGTTCAGAAGTAACAATATCATCATCCCTCATTTCCCTATTGCACGCGGCCAGCTCCCCCTTGATAAGATACTCCCTGCAGATATAATTCCGTATGTTCGACAGGTCGATAAAGCCGGAAACATGGCGCTGAATGCGGAGCATCGAGGGAAGCGCTTTTTTGACGCCGCCGAACATCCTGACCGGGTTAAGCAAATCCCTGTCAGAACCGAAATGCTCTTCCACGATTCCATCGACCCGGGGAGTGTCCTCCGTTATATAGCCGGTAACGACGTTTCGTATATAATTAATCAGCGGATGAATCACGATCGACATCGGCGAATGCTCCCCGAACCATATGCGCATGAAGGTCTCCCGCGGCTGGTTTTTCTTCTTCCGGAACATGGTAAGAAGAATGAGGCCCGGGGATTCGCTGCCTGGATTCCAGGTCCTGCCCGAAAGAAGATAGGGGGACTCATGAACGGCATATCCATATAGCAAACGGCCGGGATTCAGACAGGATTTCAATTCATCAAACACAACCTCGCGGTCGATCCCGGTCACGGAAAACATCGCGAAGCCATTACGCTTTAAAGGAAGAATCGTTATCGATGGCTGTTGAACCGCAGAGATGGTCACCTTGCAGTTAGCCGGATTATGCTTCATGACAGCGGGGGTCGCCTCGCGAAGGATAAAATCCCGGAACTGCTGCCGCGTCATGGTCTTTAAATTGTCTTCCAGGCAGAAAATATACTTATCCATGGGTCCCCATGATAATTTGGCGCGTCAAAAATCAAATACTTTATCAGTAAAGCCGTATAATAAATGAGGGGGGTCAGAGCCCCCTTACATAACCACCCAGCCTTCCCAAAAAAAAGATTGCCCGCCCGGATCATCATGATAATAATGCATCCATGAATTTCCGTGTAATCCTCTGCCAGAAACAGCTGGGCGTGCCCGTCACCCATGACGAGGCGGATATGATGCGGCGCTTCAGGCCGCACTTCGTCTGTTTCCCTGAATACTTTTTCGTGAACACGAGCCTGGGCACACAGGTGCAGACGCCGCACAACCAGGCGCGCCAGCTGCAGCGCATTAAAACCCTTTCCCGGGAGCTCTCAACGGTGGTGATCGGCGGGACCATGCCGGAGCTCGCCGATGGAGTCATCTACAACACGACCTTCGTGTTCCAGGAAGGACGTCTCCTGGGAAGCTACCGCAAGAAGAACCTTTACGCCCCTGAAAAGGCGAAGATCGCGCCGGGCGGACCATACCGGGTCTTCGAGGCATACGGCGTCACCTTCGGCGTTATCATCTGCGCGGACGTATTTGATGATGACGGCTTCCATTTCATGCGCGACAACGGCGCGCGCATCGTCTTCTCGCCGGTGTTCTCGCCGCGCAAGGAGGAATCGATCGAGGAAAAATTCAAGCGCGACAATGACCTGTACGTGCGGGGGGCCGCCCTTTCGGGCGCGGTCATCGTCAAGGTGTGCGGGGTGAAATCGGAGTTCCGGAACTTCCTCCAGGCCCGGAGCCTCATTGCAAACGGTAACGGCGTCCTCTACCGGGTAAGCCCTGAAGAAGAAGACTCAACAATGATCATCTGCCGCGAAATCGAAGTCTAAAGGGTGCGCATCACGCCCGTCAGGAGCTCCTCCAGCTTCTCGAAGGAAAAGTGCTCCCGCGCCACGCGGTAGTTCGTGTCGGCCATGGGGCCGCGGATTCCTGCATCAGCGAGTATTCCTTCAACTTCGCTGACGGTGCCGCCAGTGATGAAGCCGTCGATGAGACAGAGGTCGAAGCCCTTCGGCTCGATGTCGGCGATGAAGACCGGGTAGCGGTTCATCACTATGGGCTTTTTGAAGTACACGGTCTCCAGGAAGGCGTTCCCGAACCCTTCATAGGAGGAAGGATAGGTCACCAGATCGGCTGCCTGGTACACGTCGCCGATGGCATAGGGCCGGTCCTTCGACGCGGAACGTCCCGGCGACACGAGGCGATCGATGAATATCAGCTCCACCTCCCGCATGTCCGCGTATTCCCTGAGCCTGCTCTCATATTCGTCTCCCTCATCACCCGAAGGGTGAGAGATGACGAGACGCCGGCCGCTTCCCCGGAGCCTGCTCACCAGGTCAATGGAACGCTCGATGCATTTCCGCGGAACGACCCTGGTCGGCTGGAGCACGAAAAGCTCATCCCTCCCCAGGCCGATCTCCTTCCGGAGGCTCATGGTCACCGACGGGTCGGCCGGAGCGGGAGGATTGGCGTAATCGAAGGTATTGGGGATGACCGTGCTCGTCACGCCGCGGCGGTGGGAAAGTGACACCTGGGCCAGGGAATTAATGACCACATGACGGACCGAGGGCAGCGCCGGGGGAAAGCTCATCTGGATGAAATCGCCGGCGGCGTTGACCAGGAACCGCTCGCGCTCCCAGGCGAAATCGTGATGGTGGGCGACAGTGGCGATACCGGTCTCCGCGATGAGCTCCGTCACGGCAACGCCCAGGGGGATATTCATCGGGATGGCCAGGACGTTCTCGGCGATGATGCAGTCGATGCCGAAGTCACGGACGAAACGCCCGATCTCCTGCTTGAGATGGGCCGCCATGGCGTGGACCAGCCGTGTCGTCTCGCTCGAGCGGGTACTTTTTCCGAAGACATCCCTGTTAATCGCCGTTGCGTCGGGGTGCTTGAAGTGCGCCTCATCGATGATCATGCACCGCTCCGGCGGCCTGTCCGCCTCGCCGGCGCAGTAAAAGCATGAAAAACCGTTCCGCTCGAGGGTCAGAGCCCACTTCTCGATCTCGTGACTCACGCCGTCGGTTCCGGAAATGCGGGTCGATATGAATCCGATGTTTTTCATGCTGCCTGGGCGCGCCTCCTGCCGCGAGTTATGACAATTGCGGTCATCTCTCTGTCGCGTCAATCACTATACAGCCCATTAACAAATCAATCAATGAATTTTTCCGAAATGTGGTTGCCTTTCATCAGAATTCATTTTACAATTGGTTCCAATACCATCAATGAAACAAAAACAGACCATGGAGCGTGTTATATCGGGTAACTATAACACGTCTCGGCAACAGATGACATATCGATTTCAGGGACGACCGGCGGAGAGCCAGCTCCAGCTTTGTGCGGATACGACCATAGCCGGTACCACGGGGGGAACGCTATGCTAGAACGATTCAAGCAGGTCTTCGAAGGCCCCATGGACCTGGCCAGCCTGAGGAACAGATTGATCGATGTACTCGCATTGTTCTTCGTTGTCATCTTTCCCATTACCTCCATCTTCTTTTTCCCCTCCTACGTCGAGCAGAAACTGTATTTTCTTGTCGTCATGGATATTGTCATATGGACCGCGTTCCTCATCAGAATTCTGCTGCCCTCCCTCGGATACCATATACGCAGCATAATCTGGATTGTCATTCTCTATGTCATGACCACCTCCTTTTTAATATACCTGGGGCCGAATTACGCCAGGGTCGCATGGATGATCCTGTGCATCTCCATGACGGCTATTTTCTTCGGGTCACGGGCAGCCCTCGGGGCGACGATTTTTAACGCGCTGCTGCTCCTGGGCTTGTTCTTCATTATTGACGACACGAACCCGGCATGGGCTTCGGTTCACCGGGATGGCATAACAACGTGGGCCATATTCATCACCATGCTGAGCCTTATCTCCCTCAGCATAGGGCTTTCCATCGGATACCTGATAGCAAGCCTGGACAAGTCACTCCGCAACGACCGGCTTGCAAAGGACGAACAGGCAGCCACGCTGGAGGAGCTCGAAGCCGCCATGGAAGAACTGCAGGCCACCAACGAGGAATTCGAGGCGCAGAACGAGGAGCTGATACGGTCGGAGCGGGAGCTGAGCGCCAAGGAAACCTTCATCAGGCGCCTCGTAGAGAACGCCCCGGCGGTCATATTCCGGTTTTCCCTCAAGACGAACGAGATGGAATTCGCCAGCCCCGGCTCCGTTGACCTGACAGGCTACACCCTGGATGAAACCAGGACAGCCGGCAATCTGTTCAAAAAACTTATACCGGTCGAATGGAAGAACACCCTGCAATCATACTGGAGGGATCTTTTAAAGGGAGCTCCCGCCGATGTGATCAGATATCCCATCATCCACAAGTCAGGCGAGATTCGGTGGATCGAGCAGCGCAACGTTATCCTCCACGATGAAGGGGGCGCTCCGGTCGGGATCGAGGGTTTTTGCACCGATATCACCATGCAGGTGGACATGGAGGAGGCGCTGCGGGTGAGCGAGGAGAAATACCGCAACCTTATCGAAAACATCAACGAGGTCATTTTCTCCCTTGACGCCAATGGGTCGTTCACCTATATCAGCCACGCCATAACGCGCCTGTGCGAGTATACGCCGGCCGAATTGGCTGGGAAAAATTTCCTTTCATTCATACACCCCGACGACATTCCCACATTGACCACCCGTTTCAAAGAGCTGTCGAACAACATACGCCTCCCCCTGGAATACCGTGTCATTAGCAAATCTGGCCGGGAGCGGTGGGTCATGAGCTTCAGCAGTCCCATCATGTCGAACGGACAATTCGAGGGAATCACCGGGATCCTCACCGACATCAACGACAGGAAAGAGGCGGAAGTCGAGCGGGAGCGCATGCAGAACCAGCTGATCCAGGCCCAGAAGATGGAGGCCGTGGGGACCCTGGCCGGCGGCCTTGCCCACGACTTCAACAACATGCTGGGCGGCATCATGGGGAGCCTTGACCTGATAAGCCTTCTCCTGAAAAAAGAGGAAATCAGGCAGAGGGATGCCATCATGAATTATATCGAGACGGCCCACGATTCGTCCCGGCGCGCGGCGGACCTCACCCGGCGCCTTCTCACCCTGTCGCGCAAAAAGGAACTTCGCCTTGCGCCGGTGGACATCAACAAGTCCCTTGCCAACGTGCTGAACATATGCTCCGGGAGTTTCCCGAAATCCGTAAAACTCGACTTCCAGATGAGCGAGGGGGAATTACGGATCCTCGCGGATTCGACACAGATAGAGCAGGTCCTTATCAACCTCTGCCTCAACGCCTCCCAGGCCATGACCATCATGAGGCCGGCAGAAGACCGCCAGGGCGGAACGCTCCTTGTCGTGGCGAAGCCGTTCCGGAGCGGGAAGGATTTCCTCGCGGTCCATCCGGACGCGCGGCAGAACACCGACTACGCGATGATCCAGGTGTGCGACACGGGCGTGGGCATGGAACCCGAAACGAAGAAGCGAATGTTCGAGCCCTTCTTCACCACGAAGCAGAAGGATTCGGGCACGGGACTGGGCCTGGCGATGGCCTACGGTATCATCAAGCAGCACCATGGCTTCATAGACGTTTTCTCGGAACCCGGCATCGGCTCCACCTTCACCGTGTACATCCCCCGGGCGAGAGAAGGAACGGCGGATATTCCCGACGAGAAGGAAGAAGCCATCGTCCCCGGCAAGGGCCTCATCCTGGTGGTGGATGATGAAGAGGCGATCCTCCGCGTAGCGTCGGGGATGCTCGAGCAGTTCGGATACCGGGTGTTGACCGCAAAAACCGGAGCCACAGCCATTGATATCTACAAGAAGGAATACAGGCGCATCGACGCGGTCATCCTCGATCTTTCAATGCCGGGAATCTCGGGACTGGAAGCCTATGAAAAGATGAAACTCGTTAATCCGGCCATCAGGGCGCTCCTCACATCCGGATTCATGGAGGACGAGCTTCTGGCCTCCTCCCGGGAAAAGGGGATCCGCGGCTTTGTGCAGAAACCCTATTCCGCCGAGGAGCTGTCTCGGAAAATTAAGGAAATACTGGAGTGACAGTGTTAACCAGGGGTTTAAACCCCTGGTTATTTCACCGATCCCTTGAACTTCTTGATCTCGGGCTTCACGCCCTCGATCTTACTCCGGGACTCTTCCTGCTGCCGGCTGACCCCTTCCTTCGCCTCGGACCCGGTTTTATCGGAGATGACCTTCAGCCGATCCACGTTTTCCTTGTCGCGGGCCTTCTGATTTTCAACGTTTTCCTTGTCTATCGCCTTTTGCCGCTCCACAGATTCTTTATTCTTCTGGCGCTGGTCCTGCACGGCTTTCCGGATCTCCTCGCGCTTCTTTTCAAAGCGCTCGCGGATATCCTTCTTCATATCCTGGAAGTTCCTGGAGATATCCTCCATGAGCCTCCGGTTTTCCGCTGACAGGTCCTTGACGACCATGTCCTTGTCTTTCTCGACGGTTACCTCTTTATTATCAGCCACCTCAACCGTTCCCTTGGCAGGCGAAGCCTCGTTCTTAACGACAACGGTCCCGTTCAGGCAAGCTACCAGGCCCTTTCCCTTATCCTCCGTAACCAGGAACTCGGTGCCGCGCACGCCCGCCGTTGTCGTGGGAGTGCTGACCTGGAACTGGTCGTTTCTGGCGAGCTTCTTCGCCACCTTGGAAAAGACCTTTCCATTGGTTATGCGGACCTGCGTTTTCTCCGATTCATCCTGCGTGTTAACGACAAGTTCGGTAATCTCGACAACGCTGTTTTCCATTATCTTAATGGCATTCTCATCAAAATATATATCGATGGATGATTTATCGCCTGTTTCGATTTTCATGCCTTTCTTCACCGTGTCGCCCACCCTGGCCGGCGCCTTTTTCCCGCCGTCAACGATCGAGACCGTGCCGGTGATGAAATTCACGATACCCTCACGCTCGACCTTCTGTTCTTTCTTGCAGCAGAGTCCCGCCGCCAGGAGCAATACAAAAGCCACGCATGCCAGTCGTTTCATGGTCCCCTCCAATTTTAACGCTAATAACAGTATGCATTACTAGAAAGGGACCGAATAAAAAAGTCAAGAATAAATAGCTGAGGGGATTCTTATGGCTGCTTTTAACGAGTGCCAGGGAAAGCCCTGACAGGAAGCAGCATGAATCCTTTAATTACATTAAAAAACGTAGGTTCCCGATGCATAATACAGATAGTGCTTCCGGAACTCGGAAAAATCAGACGCCCTGTTGTTGAATATGACAGCTCCCATCATGCCCACAGTGAAATCGAGGTTCTCATAGGCGTTTATCTTCAATGTGGGACCGAAGAAAATGCCCCGTCCCTGGATGTCGCCGATGACAAAGAGTTCGCCCCTCACCAGGGGATGGAAGTCATAGCCGAGGGCCACTGCCGCGTAATGCTGGTTCACAGTGAGGGGCTCGTTCGCCAGCTCGAGGTAGGTCCTCTGGCCCCGGTTCAGATAGCTGTATGATCTGATTGAGGCCTTGATGCTTTTGGCGCCGTAGCCTTCCATCGGCTGTCCCCTGCGCCGTCTCATCTCGTCATAGGCCAGCGCAGCGGTGGAATATCCGTCGCCGAGCGTTGTGGCCTGACGGATCCTGTCCCTGGCACTCATCCGGTCCAGGGCGCCCATGCCGTAGGCGATCGAAGCCGCCTTGAGGTCCCTGTCATAATTGAGCCCCCTCTGGTTATAGAAATATTCCACGAGGAAGAACAGGCCGTTCTTGAAGGTGTACTCATACCCGCCGTTGGCCTGAAAAAAGACCTTCCGCCGGTCATGGATCGAGGCTGCGGCGCTGGCCCGGACCATGCCGTCGAAGAGAATGGCCGCCACGTCGAAACCGACGATGCCGCGGCGGGATACATACCCTCCCATGACTGCGATGTCCGCTTCACCGGCCGACGTTTTCACCCGGGCCAGGTAGTTGCAGTCCCGGAGGTTGAAATGCTCGATCTCATTGCCGCTCTTCTTCAAATCCGCAACGGCGGTGATCTCGGTCTTGTCGTTCGGATAGAAATCGAGCTTCACCGCATCGGTCCCCTTCTGCTCGTCGCCTCCCTCCACAAATGTCGGTGACACCGGGTTGAGGATGTCCAGTGGGTTCCAGAGCTTCCCGCTTCCGAAGCGGATCTGCTGCCGCCCCAGGGTCAGAGCAAACCACCCGGCCGCAGCCTTCACCGTGGCGCGATGCGCTTTAATTCGGCAATAGAGATCTTTGCCCCGGTAGGGCTCCCAGGCGAGGGTGAGCAGGTCATTGTACTGCGACTGGCGCCAGGCCGATGTGAAGTCGCGGCTCCTGCCGTAATTGCTCGCGATCAGCTCATTATCCAGGTCAACCCTGGCTGTCAGGGCTTCACGGTAGGTGAATTCCGGCGAAAGCCGCAGCCGTGTCATATCCGCGGAGAGATTTTTCGATCCCCGGGACAGTGGGTCAGAGCCCAGATAGTTATCGGTGCGGTGGAACTGGTACAGGTTCTTTACCGTGCCCCCGAACTTGAAGCGCGGTTTTGTGCTCTCCTCGATGGCATTTTCGTCATTAGAGGCTCTGACCCCGGCCGACGCCGGGTCAGCGCCGGTATCATGGGCAGGGGTCAGAGCAAAAAGAGGCCCCTGGACGGTATCCAACCCGCTAAAGAAGGTCCCGGCTGTCATGGACAGGGCAATGATACCGATAACTATTGCCCTGTACCAGGGTGTCATCTCCGCTTCCCCTTTTTTCGGACATCTGACGTTATCGTACCGTCGGTGATGCTGACCAGCCTCTCCGCACGCTCCATCACCATCCGGTCATGGGTCGAGAAGATGAAGGTGATCCCCTTCTCCCGGTTCAGGCCGTGCATCAGGTCAAGGAGGCCCGCGCCGGTCTTCTGGTCAAGGTTCGCCGTGGGTTCGTCCGCCAGAACAATGGCCGGCTCTGACACGATGGCCCGTGCCACTGCCACTCGCTGCTGCTGCCCGCCGGAGAGCTCCCGCGGCAGGCGGTTCATCTCGCCGGAGAGGCCCACATCATCGAGGACCCGGGCGGCGCGGCCGCGGCGCTCCTCCCGGCCGACGCCCTGGAGGAGCAGTATGTACTCCACGTTCTCAATGGCCGTTAGGACCGGGATAAGGTTGTAGGCCTGGAAGATGAAGCCGATCCTGAGGAGCCTCATATCGGAAAGCTCCCGGGCCGACATCGCCGTCAGGTCGCTCCCTGCCACGGTGACCCCGCCGCTCGTGGGCAAGTCAAGGCCGCCGATGATATTCAGCAGGGTCGTCTTCCCGGATCCGGACGGGCCGGCGATGGCCGTGAACTCACCGCTCTCGACGGAGCACTCCACGCCCCGGAGAGCGCGGACCGTAAGTCCGTTAGATTCGTAGTCCTTTACAAGGTTTGATATTGATATTATGCTCATATGTGATACCTCTTCATTTATCTAAATAAGCCCCCCTCTGGGGGGTTGGGGGGCTAACAGAGAATCATATAAAATGCAGCGCCTCCAGCGGTTTTATGCGCGCCGCCTTCAGGGCCGGGTAGAGCGACGCCCCCAGTGCCGTGGCGAAGACCATGACCGCGGCGATCACGATGTCCTTCAGGCGCACCACCGGGTAGATGGTGCTTCCCGCTCCCCAGGCGCGCAGGGAATCGGCGACAAAGGAAAGGTCCAGCCCGGTCTGTCCCAGGACCAGCACCAGGGGAAGGGACGCGGCGATCCCGGTTGCCAGGCCCGCGAGGCCCAGGCTCCCGGCCTCGAACAGGACCATGAAGACGATCTGCCCGGGCCGCGTGCCCACGCACTTCATCACGCCCAGCTCGTGGAACCGCTCCATGATCGACATGATGAGCGTGTTGGCCACGGAAAAGATGATGGTGATGAAGATGATGGCCATGAAGATCATGATCATCATGTCCTGAAGTTCCAGGGCGCTCACCAGGCTCGGCGCCATGTCCTTCCACGAGAGCACCTCGAGGTCGGGGCGGCCGATGGCGGCGGCTATACCGCCTTTCATGTCGTCGGCGCCGTCCCGGTCCCGGCCGATGATCATGATCTCTGATACGGCATCGTCCAGGCCCGCGATCTCCTGGAGGCGGCGGATCCCAACGAACACGGTGTGGCGGTCGAAGTCGTCCGAGGGAGACCGGAAGAACCCGGTCACCGTGAGGCCGACGCCGGCGATACCGCCCCTGCGGTCCTGCATCATGAGCACCAGCCTGTCGCCGAGGTTGCAGTCAAGGACCTCCGCCAGGGACCGCGAGATGAGGACCCCCTCCTCCGACGGATCTTCGATGAAGGAGCTCCCGCCCGTCTTCTCCATGTAGGAGTAGAGGCTCGTCGTTTTCCGCTCAGCCGCGGGATCGATCCCCACTATCATGACGCTCCGGGCCGTTTCGCCGGACCGCGCCATGCCCTGAACCTTGACCCGGGGCGCCCAGGATAGGACCGCCGGGTTTTTTCTTACGGCGTCGAGGACCGCGCGCTCCGGCGGAAAACAGAGCTCGACCTTCATGGAATCATGGAATCCCTTCCGATGCACGGCCACATGGCCCAGCGACGTGTTAATGGTGTTCTCCACGAGCTGCCGCATAACGCCGTTCATGAATCCCACGGCCAGGACCATGGCGAAAATGCCTATTGCTATCGATGACATGACGATGAGGGAGCGGCGCTTCTGGCGCCACAGGTTCCGCCATCCCATCATCATGAAAGGCTTCAGCGCGGTAAGTGCTTTAATGTATTTCATCGGTCTGTCCTTTTCTCATGGTATTCAATGGTCTCCCGTCCTTACAGGTGCCGAATGGCGTCGATGGGTTTCAGCGCCGCTGCCCGGCGCGCCGGCATTACGGTGAAGACCAGGGCCAGGACGAACATGGCCGCCGACGTTGTCAAAACATTGACCCATCCCAGCTTTGCCGGGAACACGTTCGTCACCACGCCCATGGCGGTCATCCCCTCCTGGTGATCGGAATACACGATCGGGTTCACCGTGAAGTACCAGCTCACCGCCGACCCCAGGGCCGCGCCCAGGACGATCCCCATGGCCGCGATGAGGGCCGACTCCCACAGGACCATGCGGAGGAGACGCCCGGGCGACGTGCCGATGGCGAGCATTACGCCGAGCTCCCGGGTCCGCTCGTACACGGACATCTGTATCGTGTTCAGCACCCCGAAGGATACCACCGTGAACAGTATGAAGTAAAATACCCCGGCCATGGCCCGGTCAATGGCGGTGTGCTGCACCAGCTCCGGCATAAGCTCGTCCCAGCCCATGATCTCGAGCTTCCGCGTGCCGATGGAGCCGCGGAGACGGTCCCTCACCGCTTCCATGCGCGACGGGTCCGCCAGTCGGATGGCGATGGCATTGATGTAGCCCATCATCTTGAAGGTGTCCCGGGCCTGATCGAAGGGCATGAGCACCAGGGAGCGGTCATAGTCGGGGCTGCCGCTCATGAAGAGCCCCGCCACGGTGTAGTTTTCCGAGGCGATGGAGCCGTCGAAGCCCTGGGATATCATCGAAACCGTGTCTCCCACTTCAGCGCCCAGGTTCTTGGCCAGGATGTGTCCCATGACTACGGTCCGGTCGTCGCCGTCGGCGAGGAACCTGCCGCCCTTCATGACAAAGCGGTGGAGGACGCTCACCCCTGTCTCCCGGGCAGGCTCGATCCCCTGGATGGCGGCGCCGAAGGTGGTCTCGCCTTTCGAGAAGAGACCGGCGGCGTGGATCCGCCTGCTGAAGCAGCGGATGTCGCGGTCTCCCCGGAGCTTTGCCAGCATCGCATCGTCCGGCCTGAAGGCGTAATCGATGCTCGACTCCTCCTTCCAGAAGCCCTTCTCGTGGATCTGGATATGGCCGGCGTTCAGGGCGATGGCGTCCTCGATCATCTGCCCCTGGCCGCCATCCTGCCAGGCCCTCATGAAGATGATCATCGAGGACCCGACCATGATGGTGAGGAGCGTGAGGACGGTGCGCCGCCTGTTCTTCCACAGGTTGCGCCACGCCAGGAGGATCTCGATGGACCGGTTCCGTTCCTTCATGGCGGTCATCTCCTCTTCAGGTTCTGGATCGTGAAGACCGAGTCGTCGATGGGGATGTCGAAGGAGGCATTCCTGATCTCCATGAGGGTATACTCCTCGACGTCGCCATCGTCGCTTTCGCGGCGCTTCTTCATGGTGGTCATCCTGTAGGTGACGGGAATGACGCGCCCTCCCATCTCGCGGAAATTACTGAACGAAAGGACCTTCTTCAGCTTCCCGTGCTGGTCGTAGTACTCGAGGCGGACCGGCAGGCAGTCCGCCGTTCTCGCGTAGGAAACGAGGGACCCCCACACTACCGCGGCGCCCTGCTTCGGCTTCATGGTTATCCAGTGGCACCGGTGGCCGTCCACGGTTTTCGTACCGGCGAGGGTGTGATGGTAGTCCTCGATCATGCTCGATTCCTTCACGATGTCGTCGTTGGTGAAATCGGACCCCATCCACGACTGGAGCATCATGGAAGGATGGATCTTTATCTCCTTGCCCACCCGGGGATTGTACTGCCACATGAGACGGTCCCTGTTGACCATGAGGAAGCGGTTGCCGGCGTCGGCCTTCGGCGCCAGGACCTCGGTGAAGGATTTCCGTATAATCCTGTTCTCCCAGTTCTTCACCTTGAGGGTGCGCGTCCACCGCCTCGTCTTGATGGTCATCTCGCACACGGCCACCTGGGAATTGCCGCGCATCGCCTTCTCGGATTTCTCCACGATCTCCTTCGCGGTCATGGCCGCAGCCTCGACGCCGCTGAAGGCGACGATGGTTATGAATGATATGATAATGGATTTCTGTGTCATAATGTACCCCTGCTATAACATCTCCCCCTCCCAACCCTCCCCCATCAGGGGGGAGGGTAATCGGGTGAGGTTTAAAAGGCCTCCTTGATGAAAAAGTAATAATTCGGCTCCAGGTTCTCGTCCACGCCCACATCGAAGCGGAAGTTGATGTGCTCTCCCTTGTCCACGGTGAAGCGCAGCCCGCCGCCCCAGGCGTAGCGAAAATAGTATGGATTGATCTCGTCAAGACGCGGCGCCACCGTGCCGATGGAGCCGAAGACGACGCCGCCGATGCGCCACACGATGGGGAAGCGGAATTCCGTCTGCCCGATGAGACAGACCTTGTCCATGTACCGGCCGTCCATGTAGCCGCGCATCCTCTCCATGCCGCCGATCTGGGGCATCAGCATAAAGGGCACGGTGCCCCAGTTCAGGCGCGCGCTCAGCTGAAAGCCGAGGACCAGGTCCTTGTAGAGCTGCACGTAGGGCCGGAAGTCCAGCTCAAGCCTGGTGAAATTGTACTCGCTCCCGAACTCACGGCGGTACGCGATGACCCGCGCGTCCAGGTAGAAGCCCCGGTGCGGGTAGAAGGTGCTGTCGCGGTTGTCGAAGACGATGTTGGCGCCGAATCCGGATGCGATTGTGCCGTCGCTGCCGGGGATATGGAACGTGGAAAGGAGCTTCCCCTTCTTCTTGTACCATGTCTCCACGTAGGACCCATGATAGATGGGGCCCATGTACAGGTTGTCGACTACCTTGAAGAGGAACGCCGGCTGGCCGTCAATGCTCACCGGCGTGTATTTTTCCTTCATGTAATCCTTAGTGTCAGGCCCGACGCCCCAGAAATCCTGGGGATACTTGGCGCCGGCTATGCTGAAGGTGAGTTTGTATCTATCCTTCTGGAAATAGACCGTGGAATCGAGCTTCAGCGCCATCTGGTTCCGCAGCGTGTAGGTCCCGCCGATGGATACCTCGTCGAGCTTGCTCGTCGGGTCCTTGGGATCAGGGTTATGATAAAAAACCAGGGCAAAGGCCAGGGCGCCGCTGGTGTCCGGGGAGTAGAAGGGAAAGCCGAAGGGGATGACGCCGTACTTTTTCTTTTCCTTTCCGACCACGCCCTGGGGCTCGGTGTTTTTCTTTTTTTCCGGCTCCTTCAGGGCCGCGACTTTTTTCTTCTTCTTGTCATCACCTTCATTCTGTTGGGCCATGGCGGCAGCGGGGATGCAAATCCCCGAAACCAGCATCAGAGCCAGAGCTATACCGCGTATCATTTGATCACCTCTTCCATTTTACATCGTGCCGTGACCCTGCTTATTGAAGCACCGGATTCCACATATTATAATTCTTTCCGGGCCAGGCATTGATCAGCATAAACTATAGTTTAAAACAAATGTTTAAAACTATAGTTTTAATATATTAAACAGGTGTTTAAACGTCAAGTGCTGAAGTGAAAAAAATAAGAAAAAATGTATTTATCTTATAGAAAAACAGAGAGAAGCCTATAAGAGATCAGCAAGATAACTATCATTTCGACGAAACCCGGCATTTCGGGTTGAGGAGAAAACTCAATTAAAATGTATAATTTCCGGGATTTTCTCACCGCGGCAATCAGGGTCTGGAATGACAAATAGATAAAAGTAAAAAGACTAGAGTATTGATATGGATGATCAATCAGGAGATATCCTAAAAATACATCTTAACCAGCCTTCTGATATACATTTCCAGCCAGGCCTGGTCCTTGAAGTCAACGCCCGTGTAGTCGCGGAAGAGGCCGGGAAACACGATGGGGAAAAAGACCGCTGACCAGAACTGGGTCATCTCGATCTTGCACTGGTTCCCTTTTTTCTTGTCCATGCAGGAACTAACGGTCGTCTCGAACTTATCCAGGAAAGCGCTCACGCCCTTTGCAGATAAGGTCTTGTAGTTGTTGTTCACGAAGGCTTCATAGAAATGGATCTTCACAAGGTTCGGATACTGCAGGCCGCCGGCCATGAAGTGGCGGAGAAACTGTTCCAGGGCGGTATCGGGCGATTCCTTGTAATCTTTGAGGAAATCGTCGATGTTCTCATCAAAACCGGTGTAAATGGTCTTCTGGAACACCTCGTCAACGAGTTTCTCCTTGGAGCCGAAATAGTAATTTATGGCAGCCACGTTGACGCCGGCCTCTCTGGCTATGCGCCGCACCGTGAGATCATGAAGGCCATGCTTCTCGATGCACTCGATGGTGGCACGGATAATCCTGTCGCGCATTGTAATATCGTCTTCTTTTTTTCCCGCGCCCATATTGTTGTCCTGGTCAGCCTTATGATTTAAACACTCGTTTAATTTAATTCCCGGCCGTGAGATTGTCAAGAAAAAACATGGACATGGGGATTATGCAATCGACGATCGAAGGCGAGGATGCGCATCCTCGCCTTCGATCGTCGGGCAAATTATCTATTGACAAAAAGCGCGCCCGGTTTATGACACAGGCAGACACCAGATGCAGGAATTGCTCCATGAAGAAACTGAACATCGCAATCATAGGCTTCGGCACCGTGGGGGGCGGGCTCTACCGACTCCTCGAAAAAAACGCAGGCGTTATAGCAAGCCGCAGCGGCATTGATATCGCCGTCAAGGCTATCTGCGACGTCAGGACCGACCATGTGAAGAAAACCGCCCCCGGCGCGGCCATCCTTTCCGACTGGAAAGAGATCGTGAAGGATAAATCGATCGACATTGTCGTGGAGCTTATCGGCGGCATCGAGCCGGCCAAATCGATCATCATGGAGTCGCTGAAGAACGGCAAGGGCGTGGTCACCGCCAACAAGAAGCTCCTGGCGGAGGAAGGGGCGGCCATCTTCGAGGCTGCCCGCTCAGGCCCCGGCCGCATCGGCTTCGAGGCTGCCGTCGGCGGCGGCATCCCCTGCATCCTGGCCCTGCGCCACGGCCTGGTGGGGAACCGGGCGCGCTCCATCATGGGAATCCTGAACGGCACCACCAACTACATCCTCACCATGATGCGCGAGAACAACATGCCCTTCCCCGACGCCCTGAAGGATGCCCAGGAAAAGGGCTTCGCCGAGGCGGACCCGACTTTCGATATCGAGGGATACGACGCCGGGCACAAGATCGCCCTCCTCGCGATGATTGCCTTTAACAAGGCCATATCCTACAAGGACATCCGCATCGAGGGGATAACCCGGATCAGCAAGGCCGATATCGACTACGCCCGCGACATGGGCTACGTGATAAAGCTCCTTGGAATCGCCAAGGACATAGACGGTAAGATCGACATACGGGTCCAGCCCACCATGATCCCCGAGGGCCACCACCTGGCGTCGGTGCGCTACGAATACAACTCCATCATGTTCGACTGCGACATGACCGACCCCGTGATCCTCACCGGCAGGGGCGCCGGCGCGGCCCCCACGGCCTCGGCCGTGCTGTCCGACATCATCCAGATCGCCCAGCAGGGAGCGGCGTACCAATCGCCCCTGGTGACCGACGGCCACGCGCTCCTCATCGAGCCGGGGAAGCGGATGTCCCGATACTACCTGCGTATGCAGACCGACGACCGGCCCGGCATCCTGTCCCAGATTGCCGGGGTCTTCGGCAAGCATGACATATCCATCGCCTCCGTGATCCAGAAGGAGCTCCACGCCGAGCACGTGCCCCTCATCTTCATGACCCACGAGGCCGAGGAGGCGGGGATGCTGCGGGCCCTGGAGGAGATCAGAAAATTTAACTTCACCCACGGCGGCGTCATGCTGATACGGGTTGAGGATTCCATTTGAGTTGTTGCAAAACAACTCAAATGCGCCTGCTGGATGCAGGCGCATTCGCGCAGCGAATGCAAGAAATCGCGGGTCTCCCGCGATTTCGCCACGTTGCAAAACTCCAAGGACGGAGTTTTGCAACAAGTCAATTGAGCGGAGGAGAGCAGAAATGAGCGACTACCGGGCCGTGTTCCGCTGCATCGCCTGCGGCGAGGAGTATCCCCTCGACGAGGTGGTGTACGAGTGCAGGAAATGCGGGAACCTCCTGGAGGTGAGCCACGACCTGGCCATGCTGTCGAAGCAGAGCGGCCGCGAGTGGCGGCGCCTCTTTGACAGCAGGAGGGGCACCACCGAGTGGCCCTTCGGAAGCGGCATCTGGAGCAAGAAGGAATGGGTAGTGCCGTCGATCGACAACGAAAACATCGTGTCGATGTTCGAGGGGAACACCAACCTGTTCTGGGCCAAGCGCTTCGGCGCCATGCTCGGCATGGACGACCTCTGGATCAAGATGTGCGGCAACAGCCACACCGGCTCCTTCAAGGACCTGGGCATGACCGTGCTCGTGTCCGTGGTGAACGACATGATGAAGCGCGGGAAGAACATCAAGGCCGTGGCCTGCGCCTCCACCGGCGACACCTCCGCGGCCCTGGCAGCCTTCGCGGCCTACGCCGGCATCCCCTCCATCGTGTTCCTCCCGGCGAACAAGATCTCCACGGCCCAGCTGGTGCAGCCGATGGCGAACAACGCCATCGTCCTCTCCCTGGACACGGACTTCGACGGGTG
The DNA here is from genome assembly GCA_017999915.1 of Spirochaetota bacterium. Classification (NCBI taxonomy): domain Bacteria; kingdom Pseudomonadati; phylum Spirochaetota; species Spirochaetota bacterium. The sequence continues at coordinate 192,201 of JAGNKX010000008.1, read as the reverse complement.
CATGCGCGTGGTCCGCGAGATCACGAAGGACAACACCATCTACCTGGCAAACTCCATGAACTCACTCCGCATCGAGGGGCAGAAGACCATCTCCATCGAGATGGTCCAGCAGTTCGACTGGGAGGTGCCGGACGCGGTGATCATCCCGGGCGGCAACCTGGGGAACGTCTCGGCCCTGGGGAACGGCTTCAGGATGATGCTCGACCTGGGCCTCATCACGAAGAAGCCGCGCATCGTCCTGGCCCAGGCGCAGAAGGCGAACCCGCTGTATCTTTCCTATCTGAACGGATTCAAGGACTTCAAGGCGATCACGCCGCAGAAGACACTGGCGTCGGCCATCCAGATCGGCGACCCGGTGTCGGTACAGAAGGCCATACGGACACTGAAGGAGTTCGACGGCGTGGTGGAACAGGCCAGCGAGGACGAGCTGGCCAACGCGGCGGCCCTGGCGGACCGCACCGGCACCTACTCCTGCCCCCACACCGGCGTGGCCCTGGCGGTGCTGATGAAGCTCATTGACAAGCAGGTGCTCTCGAAGAAGGACCGCACCATCGTCATATCCACTGCTCATGGCCTCAAGTTCTCGGAGTTCAAGGTCGGCTACCACGAAGGGACACTGGCGGACGTGGATTGCAAGTACGCCAACAGGCCCATCACCCTGCCGCCGGATATCGGGAAGATCAAAGAGGCCCTGGAGCGGGAATTCGCGGCGCGGCAATAGAACGCGTCATTTAAAACAGAACCATCGAAGGTCGAAGCAGCGGTGAGAGTTTCAAAAAACTCGGAAAAAATTTTTGCCCGGGTGACACTTTATCGCGCCGGGCGTGTTTAATTATCAGCCCGCGCAGGCGGATGAATGGTGAACCGGCCCGATAAGAGGTGTTTTTTTATCAGGAAAATAGTTGACGATGCGTGGTCTTCTCAGTATAGAGGACCCTGATTCTGCAAATCGAAATAAATATATACAGCTATCATTAAATGAAGAAGTTAATTACCTTAACAGTCGCAGCCATCATCCTGGCCATGGCCTCTCTCCAGTCAGCCCATGCCATCGGCATTGCCCTTAACCGCCAGGACAATCGTCTCGACATGCCCGTCCCGGGGGCGACCTACGGATCTCTCTTCAACCGCCTGGTCGACCGCATGGTGGGCACCAAGGTTATCTTTGACACGGTCGTCGCGAAGGACCGTCTTTTTAACTATCGGCTCAGCATGGACTGCGAAAACTCGACCGTACAGAAAGATTATATCTTCGGCAGCCTGTCCTATGACACCAACAGGCTCACCATATCGAACACCTTCGGTTTCGGCTTTTTCAGAACGAGCCGCCTGAGGCTCTGGGCTGGTCCGCAATTCGCCCTCTCCTACGAGTTCAAGAGCAAGAATAATACGATTTACGATCCTGTCATATACAACAAGATCGGCCCTGTGGTGGGACTGAATATTCATACCGGCAATGAAATAACCTTTGCCATTGAAATGGGGTTCAGGGCCGGGTTCGGATTCAACCTCTACAGATCGCCATCCAATGTGTTGCTGGACTCAAAGCCGGAGCCTATCGCCTCGATAAAACTGATCTTCAGGGCATGGGATTTTTTCTATAAGACCGGGGTATAGCTCACCGCCGCCAGCTCGAAAATGGCCCGCTCCGTTCCATCAAGGGGCTGAACGCCCGAGAATGGACTTCATCTTGGACAGGATCCTCCCGTTGAGGCGGGCGCCGTCTAGGAGGCCCCGGTACAGGTAGAGGGAGCGCTTCGCCACCAGCTCGTCCCCCGAGAGGGAATCATCGTCTTCGTCTATGTCATAGCCCTCGGTGATGGTATGGACCACGCGCTGGATCGTGAAGCTGATCATGTCCTTGGCCCCTTTTTTCGTATCCAGAACACGGTCCGTCTCTGCGAGCTTTTTCAGGAGGTAATCGACCTTGCCCTGGTCCCCGGCATTGCCGCCGCCGCTGTTTTTGTCCTTCATGAGGCCCAGGAGCTGCTCGGAGTATCCCACCGCCCTGTCAAGGAGCGGCAGCAGGGCCTCGATCTCTTCCTGCACGGCTCCGATCCTGGCAAGGAGCTTTCCGCTCCCCCCGCCCTGTCCCGGTACAGACAAATTGAACAACTCGTCTATGCGGACTTCGATGGCGCCGGGCGGTTCCGCAAGGTCTATGTCGGCGGCCGCGACATGGTTCACGCCGGGAATCAGGGCCCCGTCGCAGGTCGCGTTGACGAGGCCACGGTCCTCCCGCTTCTGGAACCAGGTGAGGAATATCATCATCTTCTGGTTCGTGTGCACCGTTCCGCCCCCGATCCCCTTCACGAGAATCTTCGGCAGGGCCGTAAGCTGAAACCGGTTGAACATTTCCGGCGTGTAGAGCCTGCCGGTGCGGAGGTGCACCTGCTCGTCCAGGTACGACCCGCGGGCGTGGGCGTATCCACCGGTGAAGGCCAGGTCCTGCCCCGCGAGGTACACCGGCTTCGCGCCGAGGCGCCGGGCGAAGTCATAGGCATTGGTCGACACGGACCCTCCATGGGTGATCTCACCCTTCTCCCCGGAGAGTCGCTCGATCCACTTCATGAGCTCAAAGGCGACGCCGGTCATGGCGACGCGACCCTTGAAGAGGCGGAACACCGAGGGATGCACCGTCGGGTCCGCGATCAGGACCGTCCTGCCGGGAGCCGATCCCTCGAAATAGCGGGCGTTTATCGCCTGGGGATCGACGACGATGCAGAAATGGGGCTCGATCCCTTCCTTCATTAAAATGCGGTACGACGTGTCCACAGCCACGATAACGGCCCGGTCGCGGTTGCGCCTGATGAACTCGAGGCTCCGGCGGAGCGACGGCCCGGCCGCGACGACTATGGCAGGCACATCCCTGAATTTATCAAAGAAAATATTCGCTCCGGGCGCCCTGATATAGGCGCCGATGTTCCGGGCGATGTTGGAGGCCCACACCTTTTCGAATTTCGCCAGGGTGGCTATGTTCACGTCCTTCGTGGAAAGATAGGAGCGCACGACATGCTGCAGGTTGCCGTAATAATCCTGCTCCGCCTGGAACGAGCCGCGGTGGAGGATGAGGCTCGTGCGGCGGGAGGATTTCCCCTTCAGCGCGCCTGCGATGACGTCCTCGTTCGGGTCGATGAGGATGAGGACGCGCTCATCGCCCAGGAGCGGCCCCAGGTCCCTGCATTCCATGGCCCTCCTTATCATCAGGGGGCTCTTCTCTATGACCAGGACCAGGGAATCGCCCCCCATGCCGCGGAGGAGCTCCTCCACGTGGTAGCCGAAGCCGAAGCCGAAGACGATGAACAGGTCAAAGGCGGCGGTGTCGATCTCGCCGATGAACCGCTCGGCCTCCTTCACGGGATCGAACTTGCTGTGGATGAAGAGTCGCTTCCCCTCCTTCGAGAGGGCCGGGACAAAGCCTCCCAGCTTCGTTTCCACCGCCTCGATGGAGCCGTCATCGGCGGCGGCGGCGACAGGGCCCTGAATATCGGGAAAACGCCGCTTCAATACGGCCATGTTGCCTTCATAGTGTCCCATGGAATATCTATCGTATGAACCGCCGTGAAAGTTCAAGGAAAATATTGTCCGTGCGGGTCAAACACGGATTGTTCATGGGGAGGGGGGCGTAATTCCATCCCTGAAAATCATTGACGATTGGTTCCGGCTATAGTATTATTATAGCCATACGCTCCCATATGCAAATGGAGGCGGTTCCCTGCGGCATCGATGTCATGCCGCTCGCGGCTCATGGAAAAACATGTTCATTTCTTGGCCGTCTGAAGGAATCATACGAGCATCAAAGGATCGGTGGATAGTGAGATGAGTTTCCTTGACATGAAGACGGTGGTCTTCGCCTTTCTCATATACAATATACTCATTTCAGGCATCCTGGTTTCTCTCTGGATCCAGAACAGGAAACGCTATGACGGCATCTCCTTCTGGCTTGCCGACTATATCCTTCAGGCGGTGGCCCAGCTGCTTATCGTCCTGCGGGGGTATATCCCCGATTTTATTTCGATGGTCATCAGCAACACGATGGTCATCATGGGCATCATCTTATTTTATATCGGCCTGCGCCGTTTCGCTGGAAGGAAAGGTCGCGAAGCGTGGCTCTATCTGTACATACCGGCTTTTATGGCAGTGCAGGCATATTTTACTTTTTTCATGCCCTCCATTACATTCCGCAGCATGAACACCTCGGCGGGCATTCTGGTCTTTTCTCTGCTCAGCTCCATCCTCATGCTCAGCATACCCCGCAGGGAGCTGAGGCTGATTGGACGCGGCACCGGCATAGTCTTTTTGCTCTACTGCCTCGTTGCTTTGTTCAGGATCTTTTTCCTTATACTTGTTCCCCAGGGTAATGATTACTTTAAAGCCGCTCTCTTTGATGTGCTGTCCATCTTCGTCTTCATGATCCTCGGGGTCATGCTCACCTTCGCCCTCATATTGATGATAAACGGCCGCCTCCTCCTGGAGATCCGCGGCCTTCTCGGCGAAAAAGAGCTCCTCCTCACGGAGGTGCATCACAGGATAAAAAACAACATGGCCTCAATCACTTCGCTCCTTTCCATCCAGGCGGACATGTCGGACAGCGAATCGACGAAGGAGGCCCTCACGGCCGCAAAGAACAGGACCTATGCGATGATGGATCTTTACGACCGGCTCTACCGGCAGAGCGAGTATGATTCACTCAGCATTAAGGACTATATTATATCGATGGTTTCCGAACTGCGCGCCGCCTATGACGCCGACGGGACCGTCACCATCGATGTTGATATTGACGATATCATTCTCAACACGCGTCAGCTGTTTCCCCTCGGCATTATCATCAACGAGCTGGTCACCAATGCCTTCAAGTACGCCTTTGACGGCGTCGATGACCGGGCCATTCTTCTCTCCCTTCATAAGCAGGCGGACAGTTCACTCACGATCATGGTTTCAGACAACGGGTCCGGGAAGAAGAATAGTCAAAGCACGACAGGAGGCTTCGGGCTCATCCTTGTCGAATCCCTCATCAAACAGATCGGCGGCTCATATTCTGTCACACGCGACCGGGGAACGCGGTATACGATCACCATCCCCGGTGAAAAAAAATAATGGTTTTATGATATAAAGAGTTTGACACGGATCATGGTTATCCTCAATGTGAATTTGTGTTCACATTGAGGAGTTATGGCGGAAACATATACTGATACGGAGACCCGAAAAGAGCAGATTGTTGACGCCATTATGAAAATAATGGCGTCTCAGGGCATGGTTGGTCTTACGGTAAAAAACATCGCGGAGGCGGTCGGGATCGTTCCGTCAGCCATTTACAGGCACTTCCCGGGAAAAGGCGACATGATAGACGCTACGCTGGCCCAAGTGCGCAAAACCATGGCCGCCGCCATCGCCAACGCAAGAGTTGCGGGATCCGATCCCCTGGACACGCTCCGCATCATGTTCGAGACCCACGTGGATTTCCTTTATAGCACGCTGGGAGCGGGGAACGTGTTCATTACAACGGAGATTGCGTCGCACTTCCCGGAAAAAAGAAAAGCCATCATGGAAAACATGAAACTCTTCCATGGAGAGATACGCAGGACCATCGCCAGAGGCCAGGAGGCAGGGTGTATACGGGACGATCTTGGCGCAGACGAGCTGACCGGTATCTATACAGGGCTCTTCATGGCGCCGGTCATGATGCATAATCTTGCCGGGAATAAAAAATCCGCGGCGGAATCAATCAAGAAAAACTGGGACACTTTCCTGCGTATAGCAAGGTCATGATATCTATCATTATGAAAGGAGCAAACCATGAAAAGCGCCGCCAGACCCTTCAGCGACGAATACGCCCCGCAGGTCATGGGGATATTCAATTACTACATTGAAAACAGCTTCGCCGCATTCCCGGAGCAACCCCTGCCCGTTGAGGCCTTCGGAATGATGAAAAACATGTCAAAGGACCTGCCGGCCCGCGTCCTTGTCGACGAGGATGACGGCGGGAGGTGCATCGGCTTCGGCTTCCTGAAGGCCTATAACCCGATGCCGGCCTTCAGGAAGACAGCGGCCATAACATGCTTCATCGACAGGGATTGCACGGGTAAAGGCCTCGGCAGGAATCTCTTATCCATCCTTGAAGCGGAAGCGAGGGAGAAGGGAATCACCTCGATCCTCGCCGAAATCTCATCGGAAAATCCCGGCAGCCTCAGGTTCCATGGGGCGAATGGCTTCAGGGAATGCGGAAGGTTCGCAGGCATAGGCATGAAAAAAGGAAAAACATTCGACGTGATCTGGATGCAGAAGATCCTGGCAGGCTGACCCTGGCGCCATGTTAGCGCACGCCCAGGGTCCCCTGTGCGCCATATTTCGTGAAGAGGCGCCCCCAGGGAGACTCTTTGAGCCACCGCTCGTAGATCTTCTTTTCACGGAAGGGCCAGTGAAGGACATCGTGGTAGAAGAAGGAATAAAAATTTCCGAGGTACAATATGGGGGGCCGCGTCAGGATCCCCTGCAGGAATCTCGTTGGCCCGAACCAGGTGACATCGGCGACGCGCCGGTGAAAGATCTTCTGCACCCTGAAGCCCCAGTTCTCGTTGATCAGATCGGCATCCCCGACGATCTTTATGTCACGGGGATCGCCCACTCCGAGCCCCGCGTTATGGGCGAGGTTGATGTACTTCAGCTTCATCGGATCGAATCCCATGATCTTGGCCGCCACCGCGTCGATGGCGACCTGGTCGGCGCTCGCCAGTATCACATCCTTTTGAAACGGCGTCATGATGCGGGGCCCCCCGCCGTTGCCGGCGGTGGTGCCGTCCATGACGCAGAAAATGCCCGGGTGGATCTCCTTCTGGATGGCGAGGAGATCGACGAGGGTCTCATGGATGTAGGTGTGCGTCTGGTGCCGCTTGTGGTTCAATAGCCCGCCGAAGGCGTTCTTCATGGCGCCGGTCGTTTCTGTATAGATATGGCACTTCGCCGTCGGCAGGTGGAGCATGTTCTTGCCGATGAAATAATCCGGTATTCGTATGGCATTCCTGTAGATCTTGTTCAGGACAAGCATCTTCGCCTTGGGCTTGTACAGGACCCACTTCATGTCGGTATCCTTGAAATTGAAGAGAACCTCGATGTTATAGGCCTTGAAAATCGGGGGATACAGGTTCAGCCGCTCCCCCTTGTAGGCGTTGGTGACCTCGGTCTTGTTCTGGACGCACACGATCTTCCTGAAGCCGTTCTTCTGAAGCGCGGCGATGGTGCCCTCGAGCTGCCACGGGGTGGTATTTGCGGAAGGAAAGGGATAGTGCCAGCTGATATTGTCCTTCAGGATGGTCGGGATAGAGGGATCGAGATGCTTCGCCCCGTCCGCGAGCTTGAACAACCGCTCATGATCGTCCAGAACGGTTTCCGGTTTTGTCCGGATTATCGCAACCTTCGATTGTGCCATAGATTTTTCTCCATTAATTGAGCAGTCATGACGGCATCGGCCCCGGCCCTTGACCGGGCCGCTACTTCCCCATCAGGACCGTAGGGGCGTCGAACCCGAGCGCCTCAAGAACGCGTTCCTGAAAGAGCTCGGGCCGCTCCACCACCGGGTTGTGCTGGCTTTCCGGTATCGAAACCACCGACAGATTGCTGAAAAGGTCGTCGACGATGGCGCCGAAAGTGGCGGCGGGGCCGAAGGTCTTCCCGCCGGAAACGTATATGGCCGGGACATCGGAGCGGTATTTTTCCTTGTACTTGCCGAAGTTTTTCGAGTAGACGTAAATGGCCTTCAGAAACCGGAGAGCGCTCTTGGTATGGGTCCGCGTGAACCCCTCCCAGGTGTATTCCCATCCGTTGTTGCCGTTGGTCATCTGCAGCGGCATGTAGTTGTTGAGCAGGTTGAAACCGGTGCGGGTCTTGAAGAGAAGATGGTACAGAATCCAGCTGATACCCGGCACCAGGAGGAGCCGGTACACCTCCGGGAAAAATTCGTAAATCTCCACCAGGACCAGCCGCGAGAGGAGCCGGGGATAGACCCGGGCAAATTCCATGACCACGTTGCCGCCGAGGCAATTGCCCACCATGACGGGTCGGCGCAAACCGAGGAGCGTGATGAACTCGCGCGAAAGCTCCACCAGGTCTTCTATGGAAAACTTATTAAGCGGCGAACTGTCGCCGTATCCGGGCCAGGCGGGACGGTACACCGTGAAATAGCGGGCGAACGCCTGGTGGCACATGGCGAAGGTGTCCTCGTTGCCGATCCAGCCGTGGTGGAATACCAGGGGCGGCCCGTCGCCGCTCACCTTGTAGGAAAGGCGGATACCCTTCAGGTCAATGAATCGCTGCTCCTCTCCCTCCATGAATTGCGGAGGCAGAGTGGTTTTGAGAGGACGTGCCGGTTCTGGCATAATGAAACCTCGTCGGTACGGTGTATTAGTTATATCAGGCCAAAAAATGGAAAAGGGATCTTCCCTGCGATCATGGCCCCGGGTGACGGCGAAAAAGGCTATTTGTCACAGGCGCGTATAAAACAAAGAAATTCTGTAAAAGCATTCCGCGCCGTCAATCCACTTATATGAAAAAAAATGAATTATTTGTTAAGAACACGGGTGTTATTTTAACAACCGTTAACCATAATGGACATTATGTTGCCCCGATAACAATAAAACCGGTTCCAAACCGCTGAAACCTTGAAAAGCTGCTGATTCGCTTTACGTACAGAGAGCTTCTTCTTTGCATCAATCCCAGGAGATGTCGACGCCGCGATCTCCCCCCGCTTCTATGATTCCGTCTATGGCGAAGCGTTTCAGCCTGATCGATTCTTTCGCATCTTTGAACTGCAGGCCGTTCATCATGTCTCCGCAGTTGATCGGTTCTTTATAATCATAGTCTATGATGACACTGCCGTCCGGTTTTTTCGACCAGGTCCCGCCGAGGAAGGGCATATCGCACTGGGCGCCGAATCTGTTCACCTCTTTCACAGTACCATCGGATTTAAGGGTTATCCTGTTGTATGCCTGGCCCATGTTGCCGGAAGACGCAAGACCGAAGGAAAATGTTTTGAACTTCGGCATCTCCTCCGCATCCGCTATGGTGAAGGGCTTGAAGCCGAGTTCGGCAATGCAGGTATCGCTGAATTTCGATCCCCTGTAGACCTCCAGGATCTCAAAGACAAAGACCTCGCCGGCGACAGGCTCCTTCAGCCTGAACCTCTGCACGTCCGGCTTGTCCGCGAGGTCAAAGAGGACCGCCTTCTTCTTGTCCGCGGTCATCCTGATTTTCTTCACCCGGCTGTTCAGCGGGAAGTATTGCCTGAGGCCGAAGCCGTTCTTGATATACACGTCCTTAACAGTTTGGGCGGAGCCGTAGGTATAGGTGAATTTCGAGCCGATGCCGTCGCCGGCGGCTCCCTCGCACCAGGATGCCCAGGTCCCGTCCGCCAGGTGGTAAGGGTGGTAACGCCTGAACTGATCCTTCACCTCGCTTGATGCTGTTATTGAATTCGGTTTTTCCCAGGGGGCATATTCGGCGAAGAGTAGTATCGTCCCCATCGGTGCGATGATCAACGCTGCGAACAGCAGCGGCGCCGCGGCCGATTTTATGAAACCTTTTATTCGCTCCATGACAATACCTCCACCTTGGTAATCGCGCGCATTCTGAAATTATGTTTTCCATTCCGACAGGCTATGGGGCTGCCTGTTAATAATCCACAGATACAGCTCTATGGCAATTATTTTTTGAATCGTTTTTCGCTCCGTGGAATGCCTTACAATCATACATTCGCCCCCGGTGTTCATAGCCGGAGATGTCCGGGACATGCCCGCGTCAGCTGCCTGCGGCTGATTCTTCGCCGAATTCCCTGCCGAGAGACTCCGCAAGGTTCACAAGGCCGTCGGAGTTTTCCCTGAGCTTTTCCGTGTTCTGGGTGCTGTTCTGGACAAGCTCGTTGGTGGTCTCGATGGAGCGCGCCACCTCGTTTATCGCCACCTGCTGCTCCTTCATGATGTTCTTGATGAGGTCCGATTTCCTGTTCACGTCGGAGGCGCTGTCGTCCATGGTGTCCCGGAGGGACTTCTGGTTGTTTATTTCATCAATAATGCCCCGTGAATGCTGCTGCAGCGCTCCGGACTTGTCGGCCAGGAGCCTGAGGAACGTCACGATGTCCCCGATGATCCTATTACCCGATTCGGCGTCCTGCTTGTTCTTCGTGATGAGGTCCGTGATCTGCTTCAGTTCGTGGGCCGAGCTGTCGGCCAGCTTCGAGATCTCGTCCGCGACCACCGCGAAGCCCCTGCCGTGGTCGCCGGCGCGGGCCGCCTCGATCGAGGCGTTGAGGGCCAGGAGATTGATCCGGTCGAAAAAGTCGTTCATGATCGACGCGATGGAGAGTATGTCCTCCGAGTTTTCCAGCAGGGTCTTGTTCGTCTCGTCCAGGGACGCCGAGGAGCGCTCCCCCTCCTTCACGTGGGAGGAAAATTCAGCGAAGAGCGAGGATATCTTCTCGCCGTACTCGTTCATCTTCACGATCGATTCCGAGAGCCGGTGAATGATGTCGATCAGCTTCAGGATCGACTCGTTCTGCCCCTGCGTGGCGTCCGCCGCGTTTATGGACCCGGCGGAGATCTCCTCTATGGTGGCGGAAAGCTCTTCCATGGACGCTGCCTGGTTCTGGGAATTGCTCGAAAGGGTCTGGATAGCGCCGTTCGTCACCATGACCGACTCCTGGAGGTTGTTTGACGTCGCCTTGATCGTCTGGAGGAGATTGGATATGAAGCCGATCTGCTTGCTGTTTTTCTGATTCTCCTCCCTCATGAGCCTGATGACGCTGGTCATGGTCTGTATGATCATCATGGATATGATGTAGGTGACGATGGTCCCGGCCACGCAGTCCAGGTAGGAATTTTTAATTGTGTCCATGAGCGCTCCCTCGAAGGAATTCCTCAGGGCTACAAAGGCCGCTGTCTGACATGCTATGAAATACAGGGTTAACACCGTTACGATGATCCTGGTCGAAAAAAGCGCCCCGATCACGATGATCGGCATGGAGAAATACGCAAGGGCAAAGGTCGCATGGGGCGCCAGCATATATTTACCGGCAAGGCCGAGGCCCACCACCAATCCATAGGAGATGATGGAGGCCATGGCCCCCCGGTGCAAGTTGCCGTTCAGGACAAAAATAATGCACAGTAGCGCGCCAAAGCTGATGGTGCCGGTAAAGGGCAGGTACTCGACGAATCGCTGCAAGCTGATGAACATAGACCCGATGGAAAGCAGGACCATTAACCCGAGGAGAATCACGCTCCAGAAGAAAATGAGCTCGGCCTTCTTTTTGATCAGCAGATCCTGGTCTTTGAATTTTACTTCGATGCGCTTTAGGGCGATCTCTTTCAGTTTCATGGCGATTATCCAAACCCATAGTGGAAAATAGTTTCGGCACCGGTCATGCGACAACCGCTAGAACACCATGTTGGCCGCCCCCCGTGGAGGTACAATGCCGGGTTTTGATAAACCCGGCAACAACCTGGTGACGCATGTACAGATAACCATACGTATCCATTGAACAACGATTGGTGTTAATATCAAGGAAAAAATACTTTCCCCATCAGCCAGGTTGAGAGTCCATCCGGCTTGCCTTATCCAAGCCAGTCGAGAACGATCTCCAGGTCCCGGATATCGCCGTCGACGATCTCCAGGGTCAGCCGAGGTATTCCCCTGTCCGCTATGGACCGCACCAGCGGCTTCAGCCTCTGCTCCGATTCGATATAGAAGTGGGTATGGCTGTCCCGCATGCCCTCGAGGGGATCACGGCGGGTCATGAGATTGTTGTTCACGTGGACGCCGTGGACGCGGACGGAATTGAGGACACGGGCCGTCTCTTCGTAAAAATCAAACCCATGGACCAGGGAGGCGCACCAGAAATGCCCGGTGTCGAACCAGAGGTCGCGGGCGAGCTCGATGATCTCACGGGGCCTCTGGAGCCCGCTGCCGATGCCCACGAAATCGTTCTCCACGGCGACGATCAGATGGGGATACAATTCCCGCGCGAGGGCCAAGTTTTTGCGAAAAACTTCCTTCATCGCGGCATACCGCTCCGTCTCGAAAAACGCTGGGTCCATGATGAAGGAGCCGTTCAGGGAAAACTCGGGGCCGATCGACGCCGCCATGGCCCTGCGGTAATTCTTCATGTCGTGGAGGATCGGCTTATCGGTGAGAAAGAACCCGTGAAAGAAGAAGAGGTCGGTACCGAAGGCATCGAGCCCGGACACGGCATCGTCCAGGGACGGCTTGATATGGGCCATATCACCCGACGCGAGGTTAAGAAAATATTTCGCCAGCAGGGGCGAGTGCGCTGAAAATTCGATTTCTCCCCGGAGCTCCCCGAGGATGCGGAGAAAGGGCTCGTCGATGGAATTGTGGATCTGGATCCCGAACTCGAAGCCGGCCGCCACGGCCGCGGCGCGGGCCTCCCGTATCTTCTCACGGTAATTATCCTTGTTGAGGCAGATGGAACTGTATTCGATTATCATATTCCTCCGGGAACACGCGCCCTGATCGGACATCGCCGCATTGACGCCAAGCCATGTCCGGTGACGGGAAAGGCCGCGCCACGGGACCTCAGTATTTCAATTTCATGATCAGGATCACCATCGAGAGTGCCAGCACCGCCGCATTGGCGATGATGACGGGAAGCGAATGAAGGATGATCCCGTACATGAGCCACAATGAAACGCCCAGGCAGAAGGTGACGAACATGCCGAGGGAGATGTCCTTCGCCGATTTTGTCTTCCAAGTCCGTATCACCTGCGGAATGAAAGCGATCGTTGTAAGGGCGCCGGCGGCGTAGCCCAGCAGTGTTGTCATATCCATTATTATCACCAGGGAGACGGGCACCGGACGCAGCGCGCTGCCGTGCCGGGCCGAATCGATCTTCATGAAAAAACAATCCTTACATGACGGAAGAAGCCGATCATGGCAAGAAAAAAATAACACTTGATTAAAATCAAATTTCGGTTTCACTGGCTCATGCTGCGTTGCGGCTGAATCCATCGGGGAAAAAAGCGATGACACCCAACTGCATTAATTGCGGCGGCACCGTTGATCCGTCCAGGGCCCAGTGCCCCTACTGCGGGACCTTTTACGACCGGGATAACATCAATCCCGTATCCAATATATTTACAAGCCGGGGCGTCAGAAAAAGAGCCATCTACCCCATAATGATCGGCTCGGGAGTCGCGATATGCGTCGCCATATACGCTTTTTTCTTTGACCGCCTGAGCGAAACGCAGCTCGTCAACCTGACGCCTCTCTGGTTTTTCCTCATTACATTCGGATTATACGGATACCACGCTGAAAAGCTCCTTGAGATAATGGCGTCACATCGGGCGGCGGACATGCGTGCCGCGCGGGCCCTCTGGTTCTCCATGGAGGGGAGGAGCCCCCTGGTCACGCTGCCGGCGCACTTTTTCTTTTTCGCCGAAAGGTTCGTGAACAAACCGTGGCCGGCCCTCATCGCGCTGGTCGGATCGCTGGCATGGGGCCTGGGGCTCCTTGTCTTCTTTAACGGAATATTCCCGTCTCTATAGAAGGAGGGATTCCATGATGAAAAAAATCATTGTCTTCGTCTCGGTGGCGGCCATTGCAGTGGCGGTGTACTTCATTGCCGCGGGTTTATCGGCGAAGAATCCCTACCTTATCGGCCGATGGCTCCCCACCGACCGGACGATCATCAACCGCTGGACGGATGAGCGGATCAGCGAAGCGGACAGGGATACCCGGCCGCTGCATCCGGCCGTGCGGGAGCTCAGGGAGCTGATCGAAGGAGACCCGGAGATATACATGATCTTCACCGAAATGTTCGAGCAGGTCCCCGCAACGCCGGAATTCAGGAACGACCCCACCGGCCGGCCCCAGATAAGGGACTACCGCCAGATGCTGCGGGTCCTCAACCACATCATGGCCACTGCGCCGGAATTCAACAAAACCGACCTGGTCGGCTTCCCCATCAACGCCATTGTGAACTGGCCGATGGCCACCCGCGCCGGAACAGCCCTCTTCTTGAACGAGAAGGTTAACCGCTGTCTGAAAAAAATCCTGAACCAGTGGGCCCTCTTCCTGGCGTCGAAGGATTCCCGCTACGTCCTGAACGACGATCCGGAAAAAGGCTGGTTCGGCCGCGACGCGAAAAAGGCCATGCCAACCTTCGTCGAGGATTACCTGTGTGATCCTTCGGCGCCCTATCACGGTTTCGCCTCCTGGGACGATTTCTTCACACGGAAGTTCCGCGACGGCCGGCGCCCGCTGGCGAGCCCCGGGGACGACGCGGTCATAGCCAACGCCTGCGAATCAGCTCCCTACCGCCTGGCAACGGCGGTGAAGGGCACCGACCGGTTCTGGATCAAGGCCCAGCCCTATTCGCTCTATCACATGATGGCGGGAGACCCCCTGGTGGAGCAGTTCATCGGCGGCACCGTGTACCAGGCCTTCCTGAGCGCCCTGAGCTATCACCGGTGGCACAGCCCCGTCAGCGGGAAGATCGTGAAGACCAGGCTCGTGGACGGGTCCTATTACGCGGAGGCCCTCTCGGCAGGATTCGATCCGGCCGGGCCTAACGAGTCGCAGGGATACATCACCCAGGTCGCGGCCCGGGCGCTGATATTCATACAGGCCGACAATCCGGCCATCGGCCTCATGTGCGTGATGTTCGTGGGGATGGCGGAGGTATCGTCAAACGAGATAACGGTACGGGAGGGCCAGCGCGTGCGGAAGGGCGACCAGCTCGGCATGTTCCATTTCGGCGGTTCCACCCATTGCCTGATATTCCGTCCCGCGGTCGGGCTCGAGTTCGACCTGCACGGCGAAACCCCGGGGCTCCATTCGAAAAACATCCCCGTCAGGTCTCGCATCGCCACTGTTGTGCGAAAATAGAACGGCTCCCGGAGGGCTGACCGCCACCGGACACGCTAGAAAACGTTCACGCTCGCCGGCGAGCTTCCCGACTCGTCTTTCGGTTTTCCTTTCTGTTTATTCTCGGGCTTCGGTATTGCCGGTTGAGTCTTTTCAGGGGCTTTCTCTTCAGCGGCTTTCATGCCAGTGGGCATTTTCCGCGTCTGTTCCTTTCCTTTAACCGGTTTCTCTTCCTTTTTGCTGTCCTTGGTCTCGGCGGGAGGCAGTATCTTTTCCTTTATCTCCTGCCGCGCCTCATTGTTGAGCTTATCCAGAACTTCCGGCTTAATATCCTTGACCTCGTCCCGAATCTTCTTGATATCCTCCGGCTTCAACTCGGCGACCTTGATCTCCTTCTTTTTCTCCACCACCTCTTTCACCGTCTTTTCATCGAGTTCAACGGTCTGGTTCGCTGAAACGGCTTTTTCCACCTCCGGGACCACGGCATTGTTCTGCACGGGGCTTACCGCAACAACGCCGGTGACAACGTCGAGCCGCGACGCCTTCTGGCCGGCGCTGAAGCGGAACGTGGTGCCCCGCACGGACGCGACAGCGGTGGGCGTTTTCACGCTGAAGGTCCCCTTTTTCAGCTTCGACAGGGTGACGGTGACCGTCCCCTCGGGCATGTCCAGCCTCGTGTCGCCCGTTGCGGGGTCCATGATCGACGCCATTGAAACGCTGGAGCCGGGCTGGATCCGCATTATACCGGCATCCCCGAACAGAATGTCCGCGATGGAATCGGTCCCGGTCCTGACGGTGTCTCCAGCGGCGAGGACATCCCCCACGACCGCGGTCCTTTCCGCGCCGCCGGCGGCGACCTTCACGTCGCCCACCAGGCTGTTAACCGTGATGGTTTTATTGGAATCGTCCTTTTTGCAGCTCGATACGGCGGCAATAATGACGGATATGGCAAGGATGGATATCAGGTGTCTCATATGCTCCTCCGTGGTATGAGCTCATCGGCTGTTACGCCGACACGATAATTACAGGGGAAGGCATCCCGCTGCATTACTGTTTTCATTGAATACCCATGGAATAAAAGAGATCCATTGTCAATGACAAAAATAAAGGCGGGATATCATAACTTTATTCAATAATAAATATGTTGACGTCAAACCAGCGAATGAAAAATATTACCGATGATACATCGGAATCATCATGAATATGGCGAAACGGATCAATAATGATTCCTCACCGATCAGTTCCCTGGCAAAACCTAATACCAAGAGCCGGTAAAATGGACCTGTCTGAAAATCAAGAAAGCTTCACCAAAATACTGGAATTATCCCCTATCCTTATTTTCATCCATACCGACGGTGTCATCTCATACGCAAATTCCTACACCGCCGCACTGCTGGCCGGCGGAAACCGGTCAATTATAATCGGCCAACCCCTTTCCCGGTTTATCAATCCCGACTATCACGATCTCTATTTCCGCAGCCTGGCTCTGCGCAAAAAGTCGCAGGATACGATCCAGTACTCCAAGCAGGCGCTGATGTCACAGGACGGAAGCGAGCTGTTCGTGCGCGGATCGAGCACGCCCATCATTTTCGACGGGACGCCGTCGATACTGGTTATCTGCGAGAATATCACGGAAACGAATGAACTCATGACGGCGCTGCAGGATAGCGAGGAAAAATTCAGGCTCCTCGTTGAAAGCGCCCGTGATATCATTTACAAATGCACCTCTCGCGGCGATTTCGTGTATATGAATCCGGCCGGACTCGAAAAGCTCGGCTACGATCCTGAAATTCTCTACCGCCTCAACTACACTGATATCATTCCTCCGGAGCTTAAAGCCCAGGAATATGGTTTTTACAGGGACCAGCTCCAAAAAAAAACTCCTGAAACCTACCATGAGCTGCCCATTCTAAAAAGCGACGGCACGGCAATCTGGTTCGGCCAGTATGTCATACTGACCCATGACAAAGGGGCCCCCTATTTTTACGGCGTCGCCCGGGATATCACCGAACTGCGCGACATGAGGATTTCCCTTGAACAATCCGAGAAAAAATATCGGAACATACTTGAAAATATGGGCGAAGGCTATTTTGAGACCGACCTGGACGGCAGGTTTACCTATTTGAACAATGCCGCCTTTCAGCTGTCAGGACTGACGCGGGAACAGCTGGAACAGGGCATAGAGTACACGAGCATCATGACGCCCCGGACGGCGTAGAACGTATACGAGGTGTTCCACAGGATTTTCCTTACCCGCAAAGAGGACAGGGCGAATTACGACATCATCCGTAACGACGGCGCCATACTCCATATTGAAGCATCCATCTACGCGCGCTATAACGATAACAGAGAAATAATCGGCTTTTCCGGCATTCTCCAGGATGTCACCGAGCGCATCCAGGCCGAACAGGCGTTGAAGGAAAGCGAAAAAAAATACCGCCTCCTCGCGGAAAATTCCAATGACATCATATGGGTCCTTGACGCCGAAACCCTCAATTTCACCTACATCAGCCCCGCGATTTTAGCAATGCGGGGGCTCACGATGGAGGAAGGAGTCCGCGAACGCCTCCAGGATGTTTTTCCCCCCGAGCATCTCAAACGGGTACTCTGGTTCATTGAAAGCGAGCTGGGAAAAGAGAAAACCGGCCTCTACGATCCGCACCGCAGCATCATCTTCGAGGCGGAGCAATACACGAAGGACGGCGGCACCATCTGGGTCGAAATCAACACGCGGTTCCTGCGCGACGCCGAAGGCACCCTCGTTGGAGTGCAGGGCTCCACGAGAAACATAACAGATCGCAAACGACTCGAGCGGGAACGGGACACCTACGCCGGGCACCTCGAGGACCTGGTGGATGAAAAAACAAGGGAGCTCAGCCTCCGGGTGGAAAAGAACCGCCAGGAAATGGAAGCGGCCCAGCAGGTGCAGCGGGCGATCCTGCCCCAGCAGCCGCCCCGGTCAAGCCTGGTGACGGTGGCGTACCTCTACTCCCCCATGGACGCGCTGGGCGGAGACTTTCTCTCGTTCACCAGCTTCAAGGAAACAGACTCCCTCGGCATTTTCATCGGCGACGTCTCCGGTCACGGCGTCGAAGCTGCCCTCTACACCATGATGATCAAGGCGGTCAGCGACCGGCTGCTGCGGGACCACGGGCTCAATCCCGCCGACTTCCTCCGGGTCCTCAACCAGGAGCTGTGCAAATCGATGCAGTCGCATTTTCTGAGCGCCATATACGGCATCGTGAGCCGTGGAGACGATACGGCCGCGTCCTTCACCTTCGCGAAAGCGGGTCACCCCTTCCCCGTCCTCTACCGGAAAGAGATGGACGCCGTTTCATACGTAACGGCTCCGGGCATTGCCCTTGGATTATTCAATGATATCGCCCAATCCCCGGTGGCGGTCCCCCTTCAAGCGGGGGACCGGATTTTTCTGTATACGGACGGTTTTATAGAAGCGGTAAACGAGGACCGCGAGATATTCGGCTTCGACGCCTTTCTCTCGCTGATTCACGACGCCCACAGGACCGGCCGGTCCATCGAAGAGACCCTTGATTACATCGCCGGGGCCATAGACGTATTTCGCCGCGGCGCTTCCCGGGAAGACGACATGGTCCTTATCGGCATCGAGGCGCGATAGTCGGCGCCCCGCCCCTTATTCCCTGTACATCGCCTCGATGAAATCGCTGTAGTTCTTCTGCACGGCCTTGCGCTTTATCTTCAGCGTCGGCGTGAGCTCGCCCTTTTCCTGCGTGAACGTCTCGGTGAGGAGCGTGTACTTCTTGACCTGCTCGACGCGGCCCAGCTCGCGGTTCACGTCCTCCATGATGGCGTCGTAGTGCTTCTTCACCTTCTCGTTTTTCACCAGGGATTCGCGCGCCGTATCGGTAATGCCGTTCTGCCTGGCCCAGTCGGTAAGGTTCGTGAAATCCGGCACGATGAGGGCCGTAATGTACTTGCGCTGGTCCCCGATGAGGGAGGCCTGCTCGATCAGGGGGCTTGCCGTGAGGAGGCCCTCGATGACCTGGGGCGCCACGTTCTTGCCGCCCGCGGTGATGATCAGGTCTTTCTTCCGGTCGGTGATGTAGAGGTAGCCGTCCTCGTCGATGTGGCCGATGTCGCCGGTCATAAAGAAGCCGTCCGCGTCGAAGACCTCGGCCGTGGCCTTTTCGTTCTTGTAATAGCCCATCATGAGCTGCGGCCCGCGGAGCAGTATCTCGCCGTCATTGGCTATCTTGCATTCGGTCATGGGAAGGGCCTGGCCCACGCTGCCCGGCTTGATAGGGCTGATGTTCGTGTGGGTGTGGGAATGGGTCACCGGGGCCGTCTCCGTAAGGCCGTAGCCGGGAAGGATCTTGATGCCGATACCGGAGAAGAAATTGTGGATCTCATTTCCGAAGGGAGCGCCGCCGGTGCCGAGGCAGCTGAGCCTGTCCATGCCGATGGCGGCGCGCATTTTCGAGAGCACGAGCTTGTCGGCAAGGCGGAAGCGCAGCCCGAGAAGGCGGGGCAGCGGCGCTTCCCGGTCCAGGTAGGGCGCCGCTTTTTTGCCCGCGCCGGCGGCCCAGCCGAAGAGGGCCCGTTTAAGGGCGGAGGCCTTTGCCACCTTCAGCAGGATACCCTCGTAGATCTTCTCCGGAATGCGGGGCACCGAAATGAAGCAGGTGGGCCGGATGTCGACCAGGTCTTCGAGGAGGTGCTGCGGACTGCGGCAGTAGGCGATGGTGCCGCCATTGTACAGTATCAGGTAATAGCCGATGCTCCGCTCCAGGGCGTGGGAGAGGGGCAGGATCGAAAGGGCGATTTCTTTCTTCGGGTGCGGCTGGTGCACGACGAAGTGCAGGACCTCGGCGACCATGTTGTTCGCGGAGAGCATGACGCCCTTGGGATTGCCCGTGGTCCCCGAGGTGTACATGATGGTCATGACCGCCGCGGGATCGATGGCGCGGATGCGGCGGTCGATCTCCTCCCTGTTCAACGCGGCGCTTTCCCGCTCCATGGCTTTTTTCAGGGTGGTGACTTTCGGCTCCGGAGAGGCGATATCGTCGAAGCTGATGATTTTTTCCAGGAGCGGAAGCTCCCCCAGGACCGACACGAGGTTCTTCACCTGGAACTCCCCGGAACAGAAGCAGATGCGGGTGTCCGAGTCCTTGATGATATGGGCGGCCTCGGGGGCCGAGTTCGTGGGATACACGGTCACGTCCGCTGCGCCGGTCGAGAGAATGGCCAGATCGGCGAAGACCCACTCGGGACGATTTTCGGAATAGATGGCGACCTTGTCGCCGGGCTTTATTCCCGCGTTTATAAGGAACGAAGCTATGGCGTCAATTTTCGACGCGGCCTCGTTCCATGATATCGATGTCCATGAACCATTGCGTTTCTGCTGCAGAAACGTCTCGTCCCCATGGTTGAAAACGCGGTTTCTAAAAATCCCCGGAATGGTGGATTCACTGTAATAGTTAAAGCGATTCATGCCGTACCTCCTCGGTTTCCCGTGCGAATTGTGCCATCGCGAAGTCCGGTACGGCCCCCCGAAGACGGTGAAAACCGCCACTCGTTCCGAATGTTCCGCGCCATGCTGTAGCCAGCCTGAACCGCGGGGCCTCCATGTCAAATAAAAATGTATCGCATATTCCATATCGGGAAAAAATTGTGAGGAATCAACAGCGGGAAAAAATCCGTCTGCTCGGTTTTGCGATAGGATCGGCGGGGACACCCTTCAATCACGCCGGGACGTCAATCACTCCCTGAATTCGAGAATCACCTTCACCGAATCGTCAAGGGCGGCGCCCGGCGCCGGCTGCTGGGCATGCACAGTTCCGGTGCCGCGCAGCGAATACCGGATGGCGAACCGCTTCTTTATCCCGATGATGAGGGCCATGGAATCCGGCATTCGCATCCCGCGGAAATCGGGCATGGTGGCGCCGTCAAAATCCGCCGCCGCTATTTTTTTGGGGACCGGCGCCCGCGCCTTCAGACGCTGCCTTCCGACGCCCTGCCGCGCCAGCACCCGGTCCACGAGGGCGGCGAAAACAGGCGTCGCGATCTGGCCGCCGGAGAGCTTGTCGGCCGGGTCATCGATGATGACCAGGATGCACACCGCCGGGTCCTCGCAGGGCGCCAGGCCGATGAAGGTCGAGAGGACCCTGTCCGAATACCCCTTGGCGCGGACGAACTTCTGGGAGGTGCCGGTCTTCCCCGCCACGCAGAAGTACGGCGAGGCTGCCTTCTGCCCGGTGCCGCCGGCCACGACGCCGCGCATCATGGCCATGAGCCTGTCGCTGATGCTCCTGGTGATGACCCGTCCCCTGACCGCCGGCTTGTAGGATTGAACGACGGTGCCGTCATGATTCTCGATTGACTCGATGATGGAGGGCGTTGTGTAGACGCCGCCGTTGGCCACGGCACAGAAGGCGGCCGCGAGCTGCACCGACGTCACCGCGACCTCCTGACCTATGGCGATGGAATATTTTGACAATCCCGACCATTTTGAGAGGGGACGGAGGATGCCCTCGGTCTCGCCGGGCAGCTCCATGCCGGTCTTCCGCCCGAAGCGGAACTTTTGCAGGGTATCGTACAGGTCCTTCTTCTTGATCCCCCTGATAGCCTCGATGACGCCGACGTTGCAGGAATGCCGGATGATGTCGCCCATGGCGATGGTTCCGTGGACGCCGGTGCAGTTGATCCGTACGTCGGCGATATCGACATAGCCGCGGCAGGTGTACTTCCTGTTCAGGATCGCGGGATTATGCTCCATCATGGAGGCGAGGGACAGGACCTTCATCGTCGATCCCGGTTCGAAGGAATCGATGAAGGAAAAGTTCCTGAGAGTGAATTGGGAATACTCGTGATACCGGTTCGGATTGAAGCCGGGACTCTTGGCAAGGGCCAGGATGCGCCCGGTCTTCACATCCATCACCAGGACGGCTCCCTGCTTGGCGCGATAGAGCGAGACCGCCTTCTCTATCTCCCTTTCGGCGCGGTGCTGGATGAAGCGGTCGATGGTGAGGGTGACGGTCCTGCCGAAGGCCAGGCCGCCGGGCGCCTCCGACCCGCCATCGCCCGGCGACGTGAGAACTCCGTTAAAATTGTATTCTATCCCGGCCAGGCCGTTGCCGTCCATTCCCACGAATCCGACGATGTTCGAGGCGAGGGCCTCGTGGGGATACACGCGGGCGTATTCCTTTTTCAGATACAGACCCGGGAGAGCGCTTCTGCGAATTTCCTCCGCGGCGGAATCGTCGATCTTGCGCTTGATCCAGATGAAGCGTTTCTTTTTCTTGAATTTATTCAGAATCGTCTCGGCCGGCACGGACAGAACCCGCGCCAGGAGCCGCGCCGTCTCATCAGGGTTCTTGATCTCCTCGGGATTGGCAAACACCGAGTGTTTCTCGATTGAAAGGGCCAGGAAATATCCGTTCCGGTCCTTGATGGGGCCCCGGCGCACATCGGCCCCGCCGCCCCCGGAGACGACGACCTTTCCGGAAAAATGAAGATTGAAGAGCCTGATAATGAACGTGACGGAGAGAAGTGCGAATATCAGGCCGGCGATGTACACCCGCCGCTTAAATACCTTCTGGTTCATATACTCAGGGCATACCGTTACAGGGGATTGCGGGGCATGGCCGCCGCGCCGCCGCTCGGTCCGGGCATCACCGTATCAGGCCGAACCTCGAGAAATCAAGCTTGAAGACCTGCCGCGTGTTCCAGTAGAGTATGAATGCCTTGCCCTTGATGCGCTCGATGTCGAGATACCCGAAGAAGCGGCTGTCCTGGGAGTTCTCGCGGTTGTCGCCCATTACAATGATCCTTCCGGCGGGGACGACCCCCTCGATCTCGTTCTGACGCGTGGGGCCGAAATTGAAGGGCTTCGTGATGCCCTTCACGTAGGGTTCATCAGTCTTTTTCTCGTTGATGAAGACGGCGCCTTCCTTTATCTCGAAACGGTCGCCCGGCACGGCAATGCACCGCTTGATGTAGTCTTTGTCCTCGTCATGGGGCGGCCTGAAGATGACGATGTCACCCCGCTTGATCTTCCGGATCCCCATGCAGGTGAGGTGCACCGGTTTTTTCATGCCGATCATCTGCGGTATGACCGGGCCGTAAGTGATCTTTTCCACAAAGAGGTGGTCCCCCACCTTCAGGGTGTCCTCCATGGAGCCGGTGGGGATGTAATAGGCCTGGATGATATACTGTATGATATGGACCGCCAGCACCAGGGCGACCACGATGGCGTCCACGAAATCCCATATCTTGCGGAAGAGCACGGTGCGCCGGGGCGCCATGTCATGGAACAGGGCGAGGAACTTCTCGCGGTCCTCCTCGGCGAGGAGCATAAGGGGAAACGATGTCTTGGCGTATTTCTGGCGGATAAGGGCATTGCCGAGGAAATTGTGCTCGATGTAGGTGATGTCGGCGGCGGGGATCTTTATGACCGCGTCTTTCTCGGTAAGCTCAATCCCTTCCCTGGTCACCGCTATGCCGCCGGTGCGGTACTGGACAAAACGGTAAATGTAATTGCCCAGCCTCAGGACGAACATTGCCGTGGCGCAGCCCCCGATGAAGTATATGGGAATAAAGGGGGTCTTTACAAAGGGTATCGCGGCGGCAAGGAACAGGGTGGAGTATACGAACAGGACAAGGTACACCGCCCGTTTCAGGAAAAACAGGATGCTGTCTCTGCCGGAAATGACAGAAAACCGCGATTCTTCGATCGTTGAACCGTCAAAGCGTAAAAATTGAATCATTGGGACGCTCCTCGACACTTGAACATAGTAAAGGTAACGGATGAAGGATATTCGGCATTATACCCCGGATGTTAGATGATCCCTGATACAACGGAAAGGACGCTGAATAGCCTGTTACGTTAAAACAATAAAATGTATTGCTAAAATAACAGCATCTATATAAAATAGGCTTATTTCAGTGTCTACAATTTTTTATATTTATATATGAAAGAAATAAACGAACCGATCAAAAAACTGACCCCGGAGGATTTCAAGGATCTCGCAGCCAGGCTCCAGATGAAGAATAAATCGAAACGGGACCTGGTAGGGGCCCTGTCCACCGTGACGGGGCTCCACACCCTGCTCAAGAGTCTGGACAGCACCTGCCACAGGGTGCTGATGGCGGCTTACGGGTCGCCCGACGGGGTGACCTTCGTGGAAATCCAGAAGGAGCTCAAGCTCGACATACCGGTCATTGAAAAAACCGCGGATATCCTTTCGCGGAACCTCCTCCTGTATGTGACCAAAAACAGGCAGATGCTCAATACCAAGATGGACAAGGCCTATGGCATAGCCGAAATCGCCGGCCTGCTCCGCATCGTCGAGCCGAAGGCCCTGGCAGACCGGCTCCACAAGAATTTTCTCCATCTGGAAACGCAGAAACAGAACCAGGATCATGAAAAGACCCTGAAAGACCGCGAGATACAGGGCTTTTTGAAATTCATGGCCGAATCCGGCTGTATCGTCACGCTGGACGCGGCGAAGAACCATCTGCCCCAGAAATCCGCGGAGAAGACAATAACCGGGCTCCTGTCGCAGAACATCATCCAGATGTACCAGTGCTACCGCCCGGATTTCAACACGTACCTTATTCTCCAGGACAAGATAAGCCCGTCCGTGGCGCTCCTGGACGACCATGACGACACGCGCAAGAAGCTCAAGGCGAGCAATCGCTATTTCCAGATAAACAATCTCATGAACACCTTTGACGTCATCTCCACGTTCGGGCTATTCCTCACCAAGCAGCAGGAGTTCAGAAAAATCGACATCAGGCGCATCTCCGAGGCCATGCTCCCCCTCAAGGACCTGAACGGCGCCGATATACCGATAGAGGAATCGGCGCAGCTCTCCATGTTCATCCTGAACCGGCTGGGCTGCCTGAAGCTGAACAAGGACATAGCCGGCATCTCGCTCTACGATATCCGCGGCGAGCTCGAGCAGCCGCTGCTCCTGATGAAGCGCATGCTGAAGAGCGCCGGCGCCTCAGGCCCCTATGACGCCTTTTTCAAGCCGCCCTTCGAGATACCGTCCTATGATTTTTGCAAGACGATCATCAAGCTCCTGTCCAAGCTCAAATCGGCGACGTACGGTTATCTGAAAATCACTATCCTGACCAAGACGCTGTCGGAAGCGAGCGAGAAGAGCTTTGCGGACGGCCTCATCGACCAGCAGGAAGAGCTCGAGCGCTTCGGCACGGTTATGAACTTCCTCTGCCTCATGGGCATAATCGACGTCACCGGGGGCAGGATAACGCTCTCCGATATCGGAAGGGACCTGGCGTCCCAGATGCTGAAAACCTATGCCGAAGAGAGCGCGCCGGCGGCGAAAAACATCTACATCAATCCGGATTTCACCCTCATCATACCGGCGCAGGAGCTCCCGTCGGACGCCCTCTACCATTTGCTGACCCATACGGACATCATCAAGCACGACGTCATCATCAACACCGTCATCAGCAGGCCGGCCATCGTGCGGGCGCAGAAACGGGGCATGTCCCTGGACAAGTTCCTTGAGATGCTGGCGCTCTATTCGCGAAACGAGCTGCCCCAAAACCTCGACTTCCTCCTGCGGGAGTGGTCAAACCAGACCATCAACATCAAGATATCGCAGCACATCCTTCTCACTTCAAGCCACCCGGATTTCATCGACGAGCTGATGCTGGGCATCGCCAAGGAAGGGATCATCGAGCGGATATCGCAGACCCACGCCCTGGTGAAAAAAGAATACATAGATGAGATAATTAAAATCGGCAGGAAAAAAGACGCGGTCATATCACTCTTCAACGAGCTTGAAGAAGAGGACTAATCCTTGATCACCTGTATCGTGTTTTTCGCCTTCCAGCTGAGAAACTCCTGCAGCGCCTGGATGGTGTTTTCCTTAACGAAATAGATCTTCTCGTTCAGCTTGACCAGGGCGCCGCGATAATGCGTGTACTTCAACTGATGATCGATCCACCCCAGGAGCTCGACCTTTTTCCAGTTTGTCGTCGTTTTGAGCACCGGGATCTTGCTCAGGTGCAGTTCTCGAATCTTCCCGTTTTGCACGGCGTCTGCTAATATTATTTCCCATTCCATCGGCATAGCGTAATTCCGGATATGATATTGAATTATCGGGCGACCGGCACATCGCTCCTCACAAGCCCCGCGGCACCCCCTCCCAAGCGGGCTCTCTCCTATGACGGATTAATCTTTATGATCCTTCACGTCTGCCAGAAGGCGGTCGACCTGCTCGGCCAGCTGCCTGTTGAGCTCTTTCTGCCGCGTAATCTCCTTGTGGAGATTTATGAGCTCGGACCGCGACAGTTCCTCGACCTTCTCCTGTGCGTCTATTATTTTTTTCGCGTCATCCAGCTCCTTGGCTGAATAGTTTATGACCGATTCCTGCGCCGTGATCACGTCCCGGGCGTCCATCAGCTCCTTGCGGCGGAGATCGGCCAGCATCTCCTCGGCCTTGATGCGATCGCGCATATCAAACAGGTTCATCTGCCGGAGCAGGGTAAAATCACGGATGGTGGTGCTGAGATTCGTCTGCTGCTGGATCAGGTTCTTTTCAAAGTCAAGGATCTTCTCAAAGGCTTCCTTTTCCTTTTCCGATTCGAACACGTTCTTGCGGTTGATATCCATGAGCCCTTCGTACGCCTCGATCCTCGATTCCGCTTCCCTGGAAATGAACTTCATGATCTCCCGGTAACGCTCGACGATGATCGACTTCTCGAGGAGGAGAAGAAATTCGCGCATGTCTACCGGCCTGTTCAGCAACTCCAGGTGCATCAGGTTGTAATTGAGCTTGGTTATCTCCTTCACCATGCTCTTTTTGACCATCAGGAACTTCAAGTAGCTTTGAAGGCGCTCGTCTTTCGTCATCTCCTTGATGATCTGTTCGGGCTCGGTCTTGATGATATCAAAAATGAATATATTGATCTCATCTTCGACGATATTGGCATTATGCAATTTATATCCGGTAATCAGATTGACTGTCAGTCCAAGGCCGGTTATGGCGTTGACGAGCTTGATCCCACTCTCGTTGTCCCTCAAGTACCAGACGGTCACCTTATCCATTTCCATATCCCCACCGCATATCTTGATTGAAAGAAAAATGCACTATCAGAAAAATTACAACTACTTTTTTGGATAAACCGGACAGATACCCCGCGGCGAATACCCTCCAGATGCGACCGGCGCCGCCTCAAGAAACCGTCGGATCAGCGGATCTCAAGGGTGATATTTCCATCTTCGCCTCTTTTTATCACAACATCCGACTCCTGTCCGCCGGAAAGCCGCATGTCCGAGGACCTGAGCTTTGGAAAATCGCTGCTTTCCAGGAAGTCCCTCAGGAGCTCAATCTTTTCATCGAGTTCACCTTCAAGGTCATCCGTGTTAAAATACCTATCCATCAGCCGGCTGAATTCATTGCGTGCCTCGGTCTCAATGCAATGACTCTTGATATGGAGATTGACCGTGACATCCATCGAAAGTCCCTCTGATTCCATGATTATGACCACGATAGAATAGAATATTTTTTTTTCAATAAATAAAATCAAAAAGAAGACAAAATACACCGCCCTGCGTCGCGGGATATTGTGTCACGCAATATCACGCACGCACTTCCCCGGGAATCAGAGATCGGGAATCTTCGCGTGATGAAATAATTCGAAATCGGAAGCGCTGCGCGATTGCCGTTGGTTTCCATCGCCATCGCCACCGATTACCCTCAGGAAATATTGTAGTTGCCCTTTTTATAATAATAAAAATATACTTGTCATTCCAGCAGCCATGCTGTTTTTTGTCCAAAATTTGGTAATGCCATGGGACATAAATTCAGACTGATACGAATCGCCTGCTACGCCATCATCGTTGCCGCAATCCTGCTGGCCAGCGAAACCCAGCTTCTCTCGTGGGGTCTCTTCAACCTGTTCACCGACACGACCTATAGCTCCGGGGGACTGGAAAAAGTGAATGCCTTTGACCCGGACCGGGACATCCTGTACCTGCCTCAATTCAAGGGAAAGGACATCTTCGAGGCATCCCGCGACCTGTCGGTGTGCAGGAACAAGGCTGTGCGGAAGCATATCTACCTGTACCTCACCAGCAAGCGTGAATACCTGATACGCGCCATCGAGCGCTCATACCGGTACGAAGCCATGATACAGGAAGTGATGCGGAAGAACAAGGATATCCCGGAGGAAGTGGCCCTGCTGCCGCTCCTGGAGAGCTGCTTCGATCCCCGCGCCGTTTCCAGCAGCCGCGCCGTTGGCCTGTGGCAATTCGTCGACAACACGGCGAGGCCCCTGGGCCTGCGCAGCGACCGGTGGATCGACGAGCGCAGGGACATCGACAAGTCCACGGCTGCAGCGGTCCGGCACCTCCGCAACATACGCGGCTCCTTCCCCGACTGGGCCCTTACCCTGGCGGCCTATAACGGCGGCGCCGGGTACGTGAAGCGCACCATGGAGAAAACCGGCATCAGGGACTTCTGGAAGCTCCGTGAAGGGGGCCACCTCAGGGATGAAACAAGCGAATATATCCCGAAATATATCGCCCTCATGGTCATATATAAGAACCAGCGCCTATTCGGCGTTAAGGATGAAATCACCGTCCCGAAAAAGATCGAGACGGAAAGCTATACGCTCCAGCAGCCCGTGGACCTGCGCAACCTGTCGCGCGTTGCCGGCATTCCGCTCCAGACCATCAGGGACCTAAACCCGGAGCTCAACGCGACCATGACCCCTCCGGGAATAAAGAATTACCGGCTCCGTCTTCCCGCGGAAGCGGTGGAACGGCTTGACGCCAAGTCGGATACGCTATACAACATCAGGACACCGCGCGTCGCCTCCTCCCGCGCGAAAAAAGGGAAAAACACGGCGTCAACGACCCGGCAATACAAGAATAAACAACGCCACAGCCATTACAGGAACGGCGGCCGCAGGCGCCTGTGAAGCGGCGTCAACCGGCATCAAACTCCGCGTTCGGAACAGGACCATTTATCGCCGGAAGACGGTCAGCAGCCGCTTTCGATCAGGCATTCCCTTGCTGAAAAAAATTTAAAAATCTCTTGTCACAATTAATGACGCTGGTAAACTTGTGTCATTAATTAGCGGAGAAAGCCAGCTCATGGATATGTATAAAATAAGGGGGGGAAAGCCCCTTTCGGGCACCGTGGCAATATCGGGCGCAAAAAACGCGGCCCTTCCCATCATCGTGGCGAGCCTGCTTGCAGACGGGGAAACCGTTTTAAAGAACATCCCGGACCTCAAAGATATCCGCACCATGCTCCAGGTTATCCAGTGCCTCGGGGCCGACTATGATTTCAACACGGCGAAGAACACCCTGCGCATCAAGGTCAATTCCATAAAAAACGCGGAGGTTCCCTACGAGCTCGTGAAAACCATGCGGGCCTCCTACTATGTAATGGGGCCCCTCCTGGCGCGGCTCGGCGAAGCCGACGTGTCACTGCCGGGCGGGTGCGCCATCGGCGAGAGGCCGATGGACATACACCTCTCCGGCTTCGAGGCCCTGGGCACGGAAATCAACCTTGACCACGGCTATATCAAGGCCCGGGCGTCCGCCCTGAAGGGCTCCGAGTTCAAGATGCGGGCCGTATCGGTGGGCGCCACGGCAAATCTCCTGATGACGGCGGTCCTGACAAAGGGGAAGACCGTGCTGGATAACTGCGCCATGGAGCCGGACGTCGAGGACCTGGGCAACTTCCTCATAAAGATGGGGGCCAAGATATCCGGCCTCGGCACTGAGCGCATCGAGATCGAAGGAGTCAAGAAGCTCCAGCCGGTGACCTATTCGGTCATACCGGACCGGATCGAGGCGGGCACCTTTCTCATAGCGGGCGCAGCCACCGGGGGAGCCGTCACCATCACCGGGGCGATGCCGGAGCACATCGGCGCGTGCATGGATGCGCTGAACGACATGGGCTACGGCGTCAAAGCTGACAAGGATAGCGTCTCAATCAAGCCGTCCAAGGCACTGAAGGGGACCATGATCCGGACCCTTCCCTATCCCGGCTTTCCCACGGACCTGCAGGCGCCCATGATGGCCCTCGCCACGATAGTCCCCGGCATCAATGTCATCATCGAGACCATATTCGAACGCCGCTTCACCCACGTTGCCGAATTGCGCCGCATGGGCGCGGATATCACCATAGAGGGGAGCGTCGTCATTGTCAAGGGAGTGAAAAAGCTCATGTCCGCGCCGGTCATGATGTCGGACCTCCGTGCCGGCGCCGCCCTGGTCGTCGCGGCACTGGCGGCCCAGGGCGAGACGGAGATACGGCGCATCTATCATTGCGACCGTGGCTATGAAAACCTTGATAAAAAACTCTCTTCCCTTGGAGCCGACATCCAGCGCGTCAAGGGCGGCGGGTTGTAATTTTTCTTTACCTATTTTATCCCATACAGCAAAAAGACGGGGTGGCGACACCCCGTCTTTTTTTCATGAATTATACATTTATGCGAAAAATATTTTCGTTCTTCGATCTTCAATCGTATACCTCATTGAAAGATAATTTTCGGGGGTATGACAATGGAAACCACTTTGAACATACATATTGATATTTTGAGAAAAATCACCCTGGCGGCTGGTTCACTCGGCATATCACGATCGGAATTGATTACACTATTGATTAAGAAGATGATGGATGATGTTACAGACCCGGGACGCTTGGGCTCCATGGTACGGTATCAGGAGAGAAACAGCCCTGACAGCTGGCGGATTTTTCATCTGCAGGTTAGGTTTGATGATTATGAATATTTTCTTGATTTGAGGAAACTGCTTAAAATGTCTGTTTCTTTGATTCTTGCCTATGCGGTTATCAATTACTTGAACACATTTAATAAAAATAAGACCGATAACTATCCCTTTAAGAATTATGTAATAATGAAAGAAGTAATCGACAATGTCATCTGCTGGAAATTCATCTGGGGCTACCCCATCAAAATCCGACAATTTCTCCCAAAGCGTCATCCATAGCGATTTTTTTTTATTCTCTCCACACTCCCTGCCGATAATGAAAGCGACATAGTGCAGGGGGACTGATATGCTTCGAGGAATATACACCGGCGCCAGCGGCATGATCGCGCAACAGGCGCGTCTTGACGTGGTGGCCAACAATCTTGCCAACGTGGACAAGACCGGGTTCAAGAAGGACCTTGCCATATTCAAGGCCTTCCCGGATATGCTGATCCGCCGCCTGAACGAGAGCGGCCTCGGTGTGACACCGGCTGGATCGTACGACACCATGCCCTACGTGGGCAAGCTCGGCACAGGCGTCGAGGTGAACGAAGTATACACCGACTTCGACCAGGGATCGCTCCAGCGCACCGAGAACAATTTCGACCTGGCCCTGGACGGCCGCGGTTTCCTCACGGTGAAGACCGAGCGCGGCGAGCGCTATACCAGGAACGGCGCCTTCACCATCAACCAGGATGGAATCCTCATGACCCACAACGGGTATCCGGTCATGGGCGAGAACGGCATCATCCATGTTCAACAGAACAATTTTATCGTCAACGAACGGGGCGAAATAATGGTAAATGGCGCCATTGATCCGAACTCCGTTGTCGGCATGGCGGATAACGACTGGAGCCAGCCGGTTGTCCTTGACCGCCTGAAGCTGGTTGATTTCGAAAAAATACGGGAGCTGAAAAAAGAAGGCGACTCTCTCTGGAAGGAGACTGAGTTTTCCGGGCCTCCCCTGCCTCCGGGTGACGTGAAAGTAATCCAGGGATTTCTGGAGAAGTCCAACGTCAACATGGTCCGTGAAATGGTGGACATGATAGAGGTCCAACGCAGTTATGAAGCCAACCAGAAAACGGTCCAGACCCATGACGCCGAACTGGGACGCCTCATAAACGAGGTGGCCCGGTAATACGATTCTTCATGCTCTTTCTGAAAGCGCGGTTCCGGGACCGCGCTTTTTTCATGGCCGTTTATCCTGTTGACAGATGCAGGTGGACGGACTTACGTTACAGGATAGGCTTCCAACCATCCCATCTTAGTCGCTATTATTTACTTGACTAACATTCTGCCCGGGTATATGTTATTAGATGATGGAATTCGTGATTTAGAGCCGTTACCATTAATCAAGGCAGCGAGTGAAAAAAAAATATCTCAATACCATCTGGAACGGTTTAACCGCGCCCCGCTCCGTCGACCCTGGTGATGCCATCAGGGAACACATGGCCAAAGTAAGCTCGCTTCTTCTCGGTTTCACGGCAGCCGTTTTCACCGTTATATTTATTATCGGCTGGGTCCTTGACTTCATCCCCCCGGACACGCTGATCATCATGGTTCTCATAACGTCAATTTTTTTTGGCGGATGGAAGCTTTCCAGCGTCGGCTTCTGGAAGCTGTCAAGCTATCTGCCGCCCCTCTTCATTTTTATTATTGCCGTGTACGGCAACGCGATAGGAGGGGCCGGGGCGCCCGCCATGATACTCTACGCGGTATCGATCGTGCTGACCGCAATCCTCCAGGGACACAGAGCGCAGTGGGTCATGGTCGTCCTGAGCGTCACGGCCTATGTCGCCATTGGATTGGCCCAGTTCCACGGCCTGATACACCAGATCCGGACCCCCGAGAGCCACTTCGAGAACCGGGCAGTCATAGTGGCAGTCTCCTACACCGCCATAGCGGCGCTTCTCTGGTTCCTTGTCAACCAGTACCGCCTGGCCCTCAGCAACTCGCGGGCGGCAGCCATAGAGCTGGAGGAATACAGCTCGGAGCTCACCGAAACGAACAGCGAGCTCGAGACAGAGATAGCTGAGCGCCGTCGCGCAGAAGATGCGCTCCATGAAAGCGAGGAGCGGTACCGGTCGCTGTTCGATTTCTCCCGCGACGCCATCGTGGTACTGGAACCGCCGGCGTGGAAAATCTCGACTGCCAACAGGACCTTCATCGACATGTTCAGGATAGAGAACAGCGATGACGGCTACGCGGATATTTCAATCCGCGAGATCTCACCGGAGACCCAACCCGACGGGGAGCGTTCCCATGACAAAGTGGAGCGGATGATAGACAAGGCAATGACCACCGGGTGGCACTTCTTTGAATGGCAATTCGTACGCCTCGATTTGACCGAATTTCCCGGGACGATACTACTCTCAAAATGCGAGCTTGGCGGGAAAGCGTTCCTCCAGGCCACCATCCGCGACGTAACCGAGCGCAAGAGATCCCAGGAAATGATAGAAATGTCGGAGGAAAAATACCGGAGCCTCGTTGAAAAAACATCCCTGGGAATAGCGACCGTCAATCCTGGAGGCAGGTTCACCTATGTGAATACAGCGCTGTTGAGCATGACGGGATACGAACGGGACGAGCTGACGGGAAAGCTCTTTATCGATTTTCTGCATCCCGAAGACCGCGAGAGAATCCTTGGGGAATTTCAAATTGGATCGCGCAATCCCCGGGACATGTTCGATATCGAATTTCGTTTCATGCACAAAAACGGGAGCGCGGTGCACCTGTATTCGACGCCAACGGTCTATCGCTTCAAGGACACCATCCTCGGCTTCAACGCCATCATCCTCGATATAACCGAGCGCAAGCGGGCCGAAGAACAGATCAAGTCTTCCCTCATGGAAAAGGAGGTGCTGTTAAAGGAGATCCACCACCGCGTGAAGAACAATTTCCAGATCATTATAAGTCTCATCAATCTCCAGTCCAACACCCTTAAAGACCCTATCCTCATGAAGATGTTCAACGATTCGACGAACCGCATCAGGGCCATGGCCCTCGTCCATGAAAAGTTATATAGGTCCGACGACATCGCAAAAATCGATTTCACGTCGTACCTGAAGACAATATCGGAGGAACTGCACAGCAGTTACTCAACCAGCCTGAACAACCCCCAGCTGCATATCGAGGCCGACGAGATACATCTTGGACTGGACCAGGCCATACCCTGCGGGCTCATCGTGAACGAACTGATAACCAACGCGCTTAAATACGCCTTCCCTGAAGGGAACGCAGACAACGATATACGCATAACCCTACAGCGCAGCGGGGAAAACGATGTGACCCTTATCGTGAGGGACAACGGCATCGGCCTCCCTGAAAACATCGACATCAACACCACCTCTTCGCTGGGCCTGCAGCTCGTAAGCGTCCTGATTAAGCAGATCCACGGCACCTACAGCATCGACCGTAGCGGCGGGACATCCTGGATCATGACATTCCCCATCTCTCCCGATTTCTAGCATTTCCGCATAACGGCCGCTCTTCCGCATTTCTAATGTGACATAATATTCTTGCTTGACAAAATAATTTTTATGATTAATTCCTGAAAATGTCGAAATAGATATATACAATCAGGACATGGGGGATATCATGATACTGAGAACAAAAAACATCGGCAACGCCACGGTAGTCAACCTTCATGGGCGGCTTGATCTTTTCGAAGCCGAACAAGTGGAGAAAGACCTCTTCGAAATCGCTGAATCGACCAGGGATAACCACATGATCATCGTTCTGGAAGGGCTTGATTACCTGAGCAGCTCTGGATTGCGCATATTCATATCATTGAGGCGTTTCCTCAATCTCAGCGGCCGCCGGCTTCTTCTGTGCAATAAAAACAACAATGCGGTGAACATATTCCTGAAGATAATAAACATCAAGGACATGCTGACGTTATACAAGACGGAAGAAGAAGCCATCCTTCAGTGCGGCGGAGGGAAAAAAACGCGGGCTGATAAAATCGCATGATCGCATTCCGCCGGTTCCGGTCTCTGCCTTGGGCGGCAAGGGAACCGGCGTTCAGGCTCTCCTGATATAGTACACGAGCAGCACAATGACCGGCACCGTCAGGGTGATCAGGAGAACATAATTCTGCAACACCACCGAAGGGCTGTACAGATACGCCCCGAGGATACCTGCCAGGGCCCCGCCGATGTGGGCGTCATGTCCAATGAGCGATCCGCCCCTTCCGATGCCGTACAGCGATATTACCATGAACAGCACAGCGTAAACCCAGGAAGGAAGGGGCACCGGCACCGGGAGGATGTAGATACTCCCGCCGGGGAGAAGAAAAATTGACGAAAAAATGACTGCGCACACGGCGCCCGAGGCGCCTATGGCCGTATAATGCATGTTTTTCCTTTTAATGGCCAGGGCAAGGAGATCGCCTCCCAGGGCGCCGGCAGCGTACAATGCCGCGACAAGACCATGGCCGAAATACCGCTCCACCAAATTCCCGAATGAATATAAGGATATCATATTAATGAGTAGATGGGCCCAGTTCGCATGAAAGAATTGCGAGGTGACAAGTCGGTATATCTCCCTATCGGCGATAATTGCACGCACTGAAAAAAGGTTCTTGTCGAAGAGGGTCCTGTTCCCGAAGCCGATAACCGACACGATGACGGTACAGGCAATGATGGCGTATGTGACAAATGGATGGTTCATCGGCACCCTCTCTTCCCGGCATCATCTCACTGCGGTTTTTTACCGATCATCAGGTCATTCTCCATGCCCGTCGGTATTCGCTGGATGGCGACGCACCCGGCCGCTTCAAGCCACTGCCTCATTTCATGTTCAGTATATGTGTCCCCCTTCTGCGTGTTCACCAGCATGTTGAGGGCAAACAGCGCACCCCGCGCCGGCGCGGTGCGGTCGTCCTCCATAAGGTGATCCTGGATGACGATGGCGCCGCCGGGATTCAGGGAACGAAAGGCCTTCGCCACAAGGGCCGCATTCTCATCATAGGAGTTGATATGCACGATGGCCGACATGAAGACCAGGTCGTATCCCGTTCCGAAATCATCGGAGTTGTAATCGCCGTCCATCGTGGATATGCGGTCCGAGAGACCCGCCGCGTCGACGTACTTTCTCGTAAGTTCCGTTACCTTGGGCAGGTCGAACACAACGGAGCGCAGGCCCGGCTTTGCCGCGGCAAAGGCCATGGAATAGACGCCGGAGCCGCCGCCCACGTCAAGGACCCTCTCGATGCCCGTCAAATCAATGTGCGATATGAGGCGGTCCGCGCTCTTCCTGGCGCGGAAGTGCATCGCCTCGATAAAATTAACCAGGGAAAACTGGTCATATTCCCTCCTGGTGACCGAAGTCCCTTTTTTTACGGCTTCGGTCAGGGTGCCCCAGGTGCGGTACACGTTCAGCGTATGGCCGATGCGCGAGAGGTACTCCTCCGAGCCCTTGACCAGGTAGCGCCGCGACAGAGGGGTGTTTGCGAACCGCCCCTTTTCCTTGAGGAGAAACCCCAGGGCGCAGAGCGCGTTGAGGAGACGATCCACGGCCCTTTCATCGGCATGCAACAGGGAGGCCACTTCTCCGGATGTGGCGCGGCCTCCCTCGATCACGGTAAACACGTCAAGCTCGAAGGCAGTGAGAATGATCCTGCTCTTCTGGAAGGCTGATGCCATTTCTATGATCTGGTCGGGGCCGGAGATGGCGGGTCTATCATGTTCTTCGGGCATGGCGGCTTTCCTCATGGGATAATATCACAGAATATCCATATCGTATAATTATGCAATACTTTTATTGATTCACGTGTAGGGCTTTACGGCGGGACACTATGCTTACATTCTGCACTGCCGGACGATTTCCGTCAGATAGGCCTGGTAGCACCGGTTCACCTGCTCTTCGGAACAATGCTCCAGGATGAAATATATGTCGCTGGCGTCATCCCTGCTGAAAAGAATCTTATCGCAGGCGTCCATGATGTGTATTACGGTATTTTTCCTCAACATGGCAATCCTCCTCTTCCGTGAGGGTCCGATTAATTAATCGGATGGATTGACAATAATTATAACTCATTTATGCCGGCGCCGTCGCGTTGAAATACCGGACGGTGCCGGCCGGTTCTATGCGTCTTTCTTCTTTCTCCTGAATACACCCGCAATGGCCTGTCGCTTCCAGATGATCAAAGCCGCAACGGCCGCAAAGGGGATGAGGTAAATGACAACCCAGAGAAGTTTGAGCAGGAAATTTATCATACCGACGACGGCATTGAAATAATTCGGCACATTGATCCGGTCAGGCCCCTTGAGGTTCACATGGATCCACGCCCAGGCGACCTTGTCGCGGATCTTCCATTTCCCGTGTTCCGCAGCGTCCAGCTTGTCCTCGCTCTGGGTGAGGGAGCTGTCGATCTCGCTCCAGCTTTTAACCGCCGGCGCCACCTGCCCGGCAGCCGTGTTCTTCCGAGCCACCCTGAGCTGTTCCCGTTTCACGGTCCTCTCTTGAAGAACCATCTCCTCCGTATGGTCGGTCACATTGATCCGTTCTGATACGAGGGTCCCCACCCGGTCAAGGTCCCGAAGGGCCTCATAGATTTTATCCGATTTTACGACCACATCGGAAATGACTTCCGGGGGCTGATCCTGAAGGGACGTATTCGCGTCCTTGATGAAGCCGTACTTCGCCACAATGGCCAGCAGCTCATGGCGGGACTTCTGCAGATCGCCGCTCTCATAGGTGAGGTCTATCCGGTACTCCAGGAGTCGCTCTTTGGCGAACTCCATCGGTTCGAGAAAATGCCCGATGATGCCTTCCCTGCCCTCATCCTTTTTTCCGGGCGCGGCTCCGCGCTTCTGTTCGTCAGCTTCTTTATCGGCCACGGTCGCGGGCAGTCCCGTGGCGGCGCTCTTCTCCTCGGAGGCCGCCGGCGGCGCTCCGGGCTCCTGGGGCGATTCAGCTTTTTTACATGATAATGATGGGAAAAAGACCAGTGTGCTGATTACCATTAGTGTGCAAATCCGTGCAATGCCCATGACAATCTCCTCCTACTGGTATATGACTCGGTAAACCGGTATACGGTTCTCGAAAAAACCCATTGCCGCACATGCCGGAAAAACCAGGCACTGGATTATCTGCGCATGCGGGGCCCATTGCGGCAACGGCCGTGATTGCAGACTGGATTACAAACCCAGGGGGCGCATTCCCAATGGGATTCACAATCGGCATCAATGAATTTTCGTGAAAGGTCCTGGAGACGTGCAGCTGATTTTTTATCCGTTATGCCGCCGCATTTTGATTTCTTTGAGACGGAATGATAGCATCCGCAATCAGCATCAGCGCGGCATGCGCCGGTGGCGGCTGAAAGGACGGAATCATAGCGCTTTTCGATATCGGCGCATCGCGTATTTTCTTTATATTCGGCACTGCAGGGTGTGTGACTAAAATCCAATATAAAGAGAAGGATCAGCGCGCCGGTTACAGCCGCCGGGACAATATAGAGTTTGATAAGCCTCATGGTTATAGTGTACCTTTCTTATGCCGCAGTGGCAATTACTTTTTCGGGAAGAGCCGGGAACCGATGTAGTTACCAGCGGGCAATCCTCCAACCCCTCCGGCGCGCCACGCGCTCCAGTTTCCCGTCGGGTGTGACGCACACGGGATTGCCCACCGCTTCCAGTACCGGCAGATCGGCAAATGAATCAGCATAGTAATAGGCTTCTTTCAGATCAAATCCATAATCACTGCAATACTGGATGGCCCGGTCAAGCTTGCACGGGCCATGACAATAGTTACCCTTGAGGTTCCCGGTGAGCAACCCGTCGACGACCTCCAGCTCGGTGCAGAGGATGTCATCCATGGCGAGGTGCTTTCTCATTTCTTCGCAGATAAAAGTGGGCGAAGCCGAGAGGATCACGGTGCGCCCCCCCTTCTCGCGGTGCCTGTCGATCTCCTTCCGCGCGCCTTCCCGCACCATCCCCTTAAGCTCATGGATCCACTCGGCAGCGATGGGAGCGATCGTTTCCACGCTTATGCCCGCATACCATTTCATCCAGCGTGAGACCGCGTCGTGGGGGCTGATGATGCCAAGACGATAGAGAATATTGATCAGGATCCCGCGCCGCACCTCCTTTTTCCCGATAATGCCGTGCTCGTAGGAGCCCTTGAACATAACGCGTCCGCTTGACGTGCTCAGTATGGTATGGTCCAGGTCGAAAAAAGCGATATACATGGCAGGTTCACAATCTCCAGCGAATTTTGATCTTTACAGCTTGTCGGGAGACAGGCGTTCCGCCTGTCTGTACAGCAGGTAGGTCTCGTAATAATAGACCTCCCGCGCCAAAAAGGCCAGCCTGCTGCCGATACCGCGATAGCGCGTAGTCGGAGTCGGCGCGGGATGGACAGCCATGCCGAGGCTTTCCGCCAGCATCATGGAGCGCTTCATGTGCAGCGGGTCGCTGACGATCAGGAAATTCGTCAGGCCGTTCTTCTCGGCCAGCTGCCGCGCGCCAAACAGGTTTTCCTGCGTGGTCGTTGAGCGGTCTTCACAGAGGATGTCCCCGGTGGCCACGCCGCGGCCCGCGGCGTACCGTGATGCGACCGCTGATGCAGCCGGCTCGTTGCGGCTGTCCCTGGCTCCGGTGAAGATGATTTTCTTCACGAAGCCCCTGCGGTAAAGCCATATGGCGTGGTTGATGCGCTCCCGGAACACCGGCGATGGTTTATCTCCATAAGATGCCGCGCCGAGGACGATGGCGGCATCGGCTTTAACGGGCCTGGCGCTTTTTCCGTAGGAGATAAAACCAGCTGCCCTGTATATTCCGGCGCCCACGCACAGGCCCGCGATGATGAGGAATATTATAGTTTTATACGATCGCATGGTAAAATTCATGATAATCTCTGAACGCTAGACATACCGCGATCCGTCGAAATGACGGATTTACAGCAGGTCCAATCGTACTATTTCAGTGTATGTCCATTAATGCGCAGTGACAAGTAAATTTTTCATCATTAATCAAAATAGGATCGCATAACAAAAAAACACTTGTAAAAGAACAGGATATCTGTAACAATAAAGGAACCCCATGAACAAATAGATTATTAGCGACGTAAAAATATATAGTCGCGATTCCGCTCATCCAAGCAAACAGAGGAGCGCTTTATGAAAAAAATGATATTACATCAAGGGGGTTCCTATGTCCATAAAAATACTATTATTGCTGCCGGCGATGATACTGGCGGTATTCGGCACGATTCCGGCCATGGCATTGAGCGTCGGCGCATCATTTAACGCCGCAACAGGCGAATCGGCGCTCTACAATGAGATACCGATTCACAGGGTTCACTCGAAGCCTTATTCGAATATTCACAAGGACTATGGCTACATGCCATCCATAGGCGGCGGGCTGGTCATCGATGACGAAAGGCCGGATGGGACCTATATACACCGGTACAACATCACGATGGAGCGTTATTCAATTGTGAAAGATTCCCGCCAGAATTTGTATCGATTCGGCTTCATCAACACTTTCTGCTTTGTCCTATCGCACAACGATTACTACCAGTTCTGGCTCGGCCCGCAGGTGGGTATCCGCTATATATTCGGGAGAGCCGGCTATAATTTTTTTGATAATAATAAATTACTCGATTCATATGTTCTCTGTCAATCTTTGCCGGGACCGCTTATGTCATACCTGTACGGGAAAGCAAAATACAACGTGGCCGGACTTGACCTGGGTATCGTTGCGGGATTGAATGTAAACTTCAAAAAACCTGTAACACTCTCCGTAAGCGGCGGTTTACGTTACGGCGCCACTGCCGGCGGCATGTCCTTCCGGCAAGGGGGACTTTTTGATAATAACAAGCTCGTCTTCAGCCATGGCTATGAAGCCTTTCTGGACTTTTCAATCCTGTATAGGTTTGAACAAAGTCTCACTGATAAACAGGCGGGCTGATAATGCAGAGCGGAATCGATACGCCATGATTCAGCCACAGCAAATACATATTATAAATTAATGGGCTTCGGCTCCTGCTTGTCGCTGTCCCAGTAGGGCGATATGTCGAGGAGCCGATTGACCAACTCAGGCATGACCTTAAGCACGTGGTCGACCTCGTCAGCGGTCGTATAACGGCTCAGGCTGAACCTGATGGAACCGTGGGCCGAGGTAAAGGGGACCCCCATGGCCCTGAGGACATGGGACGGCTCAAGGGAGCCAGACGAGCAGGCTGAACCGGACGACGCCGCTATTCCTTTCTGGTCAAGGTAGAGGAGGATCGCTTCGCCCTCGATGTAGCCGAAGCCGACGTTTGTTGTATTGGGAACGCGCCGGCCCGGATCGCCGTTTAAGCTCGCGTTTTTAAAGGTATCCAGGAGGCCTTTCTCGAGCCTGTCCCGGAGCGCTTTCACCTTTGTCGAATAATCAGGTAGATGTTTCATCGCCAGGTCAGCCGCCGTTCCGATGCCGATAATGCCGGGAACGTTTTCAGTCCCGGGGCGCCTCCCCTTTTCCTGGTGGCCGCCGTACAGAATGGGCCGCATCCTCGTGCCGCGCCGCACGTAGAGCGCGCCGACCCCCTTGGGAGCGTGGAACTTGTGTCCGGAGATGGTGAGAAGGTCGCACTGGATCTTGTTCACTTCGATGGGAATCTTCCCCGCGGCCTGGACCGCGTCGACGTGAAAAGGAAC
Source organism: Spirochaetota bacterium (assembly GCA_017999915.1). Taxonomy (NCBI): domain Bacteria; kingdom Pseudomonadati; phylum Spirochaetota; species Spirochaetota bacterium. Next base: position 150,946 of record JAGNKX010000008.1, on the reverse strand, counting down.
GCCCCGCTCTTTCAGAAACGATCCGATCTCCTCCACAGGGAAGATTACGCCCGTCTCATTGTTTGCGTACATGATGGAAACAATCGCCGTATCATCGTCTACGGAATGACGAAGAATGTTCATGTCCAAATTCCCGGCATTGTCCACCGGGATATAGGTGACGCGGTATCCATCCTTCTCGAGCTTTTTGTAAAGCGACAGGATTGCCGGGTGCTCGACCCGCGACGTGATGATATGACGCCTGTCGCGGTAATAGGCCAGGACGCCCAGGACGGCCATGTTATCGCTTTCGGTGCCGGTGCCGGTGAAGACGATCTCGTAATCGTTGTCCGCGCCGATGAACTTCGCCACGTTCATCCGCGCCTGGGACACTTCCCGGGCGACGGAGCCCCCGAAGCCGTGCATGCTCGAGGGATTGCCGTACCGGTCTTTCAGGAACGGCATCATCGCGTCCAGGACCTCGGGCGCTATCATCGTCGTGGCATTGTTATCGAGATATACGGTACGCTCCATTTCATCACCCCCCGTCGGATACGCGGATTATTTCACTTCATGGACAACGATGTCCTCTTCAACGAACTCGCGGAGCTTTGCCTCCACCAGGTTCTTCAGGGTCACGTCGGAGACCATGCAGTTCACGCAGTGTCCCCGCAGCCCCACATGGACGTTCTTGTTGTCGATGTCTATAAGCTCGATATCGCCGCCGTCCTTCTGGAGCATCGGCCTGATGACGTTGGCGATGGTTTCCTCCACCAGCTGCATGCGCTTGATGTTCGTCAGGGGCTTCTTCGCCGCCTTCGCGGTCTCAGCCTCATGGACCTCGCCGGCCATTTCATGGAGGATATCCTCTATCTTCGGAATGCACGTGCCGCAGGCGCCTCCCGCCTTGGTATAGTTGGTGACGTCCTCGACGGTCTTGAGATTGTTTTCCCGGATGACATGCCTGATCAGGTTTTCGGTCACGCCGAAGCAGTGGCAGATGATCTCGCCTTCGGTATCGACGTGGTCGGTTATCTTTTCGCCGCGCCAGTTGGCCAGGGCCTTTTCCAGCGCCTCGTTTCCCATGACGGAGCAGTGCATCTTCTCGTCCGGAAGACCGCCCAGGAAGTCGGCAATATCCTTGTTGGTGATCTTCTGCGCCTCTTCAACGGTTTTGCCGATTATCATTTCGGTCAGGGCCGACGATGAGGCGATGGCGCTGCCGCAGCCGAAGGTCTCGAACTTGGCGTCCCGTATGATATGGTTCTCGTCGATTGATAGGTATAATTTAAGGGCGTCGCCGCAGACAATGCTGCCGACTTCGGCAACGGCGTTGGCATTGTCTAACTTGCCCACATTTTTCGGGTTCGTGTATAATTCTTTTACTTTATCAGTATAGTCCCACATATGAATCCTCCTGCGAATTAGCTGAACAATCTGCCACCATATAAATAACCTGTCAAATAGATAATTCAAATATCACAAATCCAGTTATATTAATATACTCTAAAATACTTAAAATGTCGAATTAATATTTCTTTTTCAGTGGATTTTCTGACATCTCAATGAGGTGAAAATAGATCTTCGGCCGGGATTGTACCGGTCTAATCGCTTATGTTCGGGATGACCATGACTATAGCGTCATGGGGCGCGCGGTTTTCATAAAATACCCCGCGGCAAGCTGCGGGGTATTTTGTCGCATAATATTTTACGATCAGCTCTCATGGCACCCGTGCTCATGGGCATGGCAGGAAATGCCTGAATCCCTCAGGGTCCCGGCAAGCCACTCCTCGGTAACGGTTTTCACGTCACCGGCGCAACCCCTGAGCACCTTGATGCCCTGGCTGTTGAGGACATTAACGGCGCCCTCTCCCATGTTTCCGGCAAGCATCATGGTGACGCCCATCTGCGACAGGGTGTGAACAATATTGGACTTGCACCCGCACCCGGCAGGCGACATGACCTTTTCTTCTTTTATGATCTGATTTTTTTCATCCGTGGTGAATACGGTGAAATATTCACAGTGGCCGAAATGAGCGTCTACCTGGTTCTGTATCGACGGTAATGCAATTTTCATATGATTTCTCCTTGTTCTTTATTGCCATCATTAATGGCGACTTCGCCGCCTTCAATTTTTAAGGCTTTGCCGTTTATAAGCACATCGGCGATCTTTTTATGGGCCGAATCAATAATCCTGCCGAAGGTCTGACGCGATATGTTCATTTTCCTGGCGCCGTCTTCCTGATACAGGCCCTCAAGGTCGGCGAGACGAACAGCCTCAAACTCATCCAGGGTCAGTACCACCTCCTCAAGCATTGTGGCGGGAATCCCCCTCGGCTTGAAGTAGTTTGTATCGGGCACAGAGCCCACCTGTCTGCAGCATTTCGATCGTGCCATAATAAACCGCTTTGTTGTTGACATTTTGGGCATATGCCCAAATCGTGTCAAGTGGTATAATCAGAAAAATAGTAATATTTTTCACCTGAAGATATTGGTATATTTAAATTAACCATGGAAAGCGAAGACAAAAATATTATCCTGAACAGTATTGCCGACGGGGTTTTCACCGTAGACATGGATTTTCACATCACCTCCATGAACCGGGCAGCAGAGAAAATCCTGGGCATAGAAGAAAAAGATGCCCTCGGAAGGCTCTGCTACGAAGTCTTTCACGCCAATATCTGCGAGCATTCCTGCGCATTGAAAGAGACATTAAGCACAGGCAATAATATCATCAATAAGACCATCTATATCGTCAATTCCAGCGGCGAGAAAGTCCCCATCAGCGTAAGCACGGCCCTGCTCAAAAACGGCAAGGGGGCAATCATCGGCGGCGTCGAAACGTTTCGCGACATCACGGCCATCGAGACGCTCCGGAAGGAGATCGAATCGAGCTACACCTTCGAAGACATCGTGAGCAAGAGCAAGGCCATGCGCGACCTCTTCGGGATCCTCCCCGACATCGCCATCAGCGACACCTCCGTCCTTATTGAAGGGGCCAGCGGCACCGGCAAAGAGCTTATAGCCCGGGCCGTTCATTCCCTCAGCAACAGGAAGGCAAAACCCCTTGTCGTCATCAACTGCGCCGCGGTCCCCGACAACCTCCTCGAATCGGAGCTCTTCGGCTACAAGGCCGGCGCCTTCACCGACGCGAAGAAGGACAAGCCGGGCAAAATAGCCCTTGCCGAGGGAGGCACCCTCTTCCTGGACGAGATCGGCGAGATATCGCCGGCAATACAGGTGAAACTGCTCCGCTTTTTACAGGAGCGCGAATACGAACCGCTGGGGGGCGTCGCGACGGTCAAAGCGGACGTTCGCATCATCGCGGCGACAAATAAAAATCTTTCTGAAGAAATCCGGAGCGGCGGCTTCAGGGAGGACCTCTATTACCGCATCAACGTCATCAACATCCCTCTCCCGGCGTTGAGCGAGCGGAAAGAGGACATACCGTTCCTGATCAGGCATTTCATCCACAAATTCAACATACTCAAGGGCAAAGATATCGAGGGGGTCAGCGACGAGGTCATGAACATTCTGATGGACCATGATTATCCGGGCAATATCCGCGAGCTTGAGAATATCATCGAGCATGCCTTTGTTCTCTGCCGCGAGCCCTATATTCAGAAAGCGCACCTGCCCGGTCATTTTAAAAACATCGACACGCCCTTTCATGACGCCATGACCCTAGACGATATGGAGCGCGTTTATATATTGAAAGCGCTCGAAAAAAATTCATGGAACAGGAAAAACACCGCACGAGACCTTGGCATTGACACAACCACCCTCTGGAGAAAAATGAAGAATCATAAGATTTCACATGATTAGTGGGAGATTGCATATTGCAATACACGCTTTGACTATTAATTTCATTATGCAATACAAGTATGCATTTTAGTCGAACATATGGATTAATGCTCAGCTCATTATTTGAAATTGTTTTAATTACCTGCCTTCAAATCCATCCGAATTATAGAAAATAAACATTAGAATACCCTATAACCCGCATAATAACGAGAGCACCCCTTCTTTTATATTATTTAACGACACATTGTCATTATTTGGCATGATAGTTGCAATTATATAATGATATGAAAAGCGAGTTGATAGCGGTTCCGGTGTTTCAAAATCGAGTGTCTCCACTCCTGGATGTTTCCAGCAGATATGCAATATTTGAGACAGTGGACGGCCACATCAAGCAGAAGATGGATATTTCCCTGAACACGGAGTGTGAGACCCGGCGCGTGGAAAAGCTCAAGGAAATCGGCGTGGACACCATCATTTGCGGAGCGGTGAGCGGATGCGTGGCGCATATCATAAATGAAAAAGGGATGCGCCTGCTTCCGATGATCTACGGCCCTGTGGAGGAAATAATCGAGCATTATCTAACAGATACGCTGAGCTCATATTGTCCGGGACCAGGCAGATGCTCTGGGCGCCCGGGACAGCGGTTCGGAAAATGCGGAAGGAAATCCGCCGTGAACAAGAATAAAACAGGAAGAGAGGATAATCAATGAAACTAGCCATACCGGCATCAGGCAAAGACCTTGACGCGGCAATGGACGAACGGTTCGGCCGCGCCGCGGGATTCATCATATACGACATGGAGACCGATTCCCATGAATATATGAACAATGTGAAGAACCTGGACGCGGCCCAGGGCGCCGGGATCCAGTCCGCCAAAACGGTCACTGACTCGGGAGCGGGGGTCCTCATCACCGGCAACGTCGGCCCCAAGGCCCATGCCGCCCTGACCGCGGCGGGCATCGAAATATTTCTCAAGAATGGAGGCACGGTGGGCGAAGCGATCGAGGCGTATCGTTCCGGCTCACTGGAAAAAACAGCGGCGGCGAACGTCGAGGGCCACTGGTAAGCATCGTTTCAAATCTTGTGCTCATCAAGGGAGGCGCAGATGAACGAATCAACGGTTTATAATCAATTTAACGGCTACAATGCCTATCCTCTTGGGAAAGGCGACCAGATGATTCGGACAAGGATGGTCGAGCTATTCGACAGGATCATCAGGAAGAATGAAACCTGTCTCGTCAAGGCGCGGGACAAGGGAATGGAAAAGCTGATGTCCAGGATACTGGCGGTACGGTCGCGGATGGACCGCATACGAAAAGAGATGAGTCATTTCGAGCCGGGCGTTGAATACAAGTTCGATCCCATATCTCCCGAAGACCTGTCGGCGCTTAAAGAAATCGACGGCAGGCTGGAACAGATCATCCAGGAGTGCGTCAGCGCCATTGAATCACTGACCTGCATGGAGACCGACCTGCACATAAGCGACCGGTTCTCGATGATGGACGCCTCTCTGCGGGAGATCGAGAGCCTCTGCCACAGACGCATGGCGATATTCAGAAAATTGAGGGTCTATGGATGACGGTTTTATAAAATTTGTGATTGATAAAAACAGTCATGGCGATAGGAAGAACGCCACGGGGACGGAGAACGGGTCCCCCGGGAAGAAGATTAAGCGAGATCGGCGCCGATAGAGACGCTTCACGACATGCCTTCTTTCATAGAGAATGGCGCTCCCCGGCGGAGAACAATTAGAGCCGGGGAGCGCTTATCGTATTAAAAATTCATTTCAAGGATGCGACATGAAAACAAAGATTACCGTATTGTGCGAGAACAGCGTTGTAGTTCCGGCCCCGCCCCTCATCGGCGAGCATGGTTTTTCCTGCCTGATCGAATCGGGGGACACCACCCTTTTTGACACGGGCCAGGGATTCGGGATCGTGAACAACATGCAGAAAATGGGAAAGCAATTCGACGCCATCGGCCGCGTCGTGTTGAGCCACGGCCACTTCGACCATACCGGCGGCCTCCTTGCCGTGCTCCAGAACAGGAAGGAAAAGACCCAGGTGTACCTTCACCCCGACGCCTTCAACGACAAGAAGGCGGTCGTGCCCCTTCCGCAGAACACCATCGAGCTGCCCATCGGGATGCGCGCCTCGCGGGAAGATTATGAAAAAGCTGGCGCCCAATTCAATATTATCAAGGGCTTCACGAAGATAAATGATAATATATCGGCGCTTTCAGACGTGAAGCGCCCGGCGGACTGGAAAACATGGGACGTCCGCCTCAAGCAGAAGATCAACGGCGCGATCGTCGATGATCCCTTCACGGACGATCTCTCGCTTATTATCGATACTGAGTCCGGACCGGTGGTGCTTCTCGGGTGCGCCCACGCGGGCATCGTGGAGATACTGGACGATCTTTCCGAAAAGACGGGCCACAAGGAATTTCACGCCGTTATCGGCGGCACCCACCTTGAAAGCGCCCCTGAAGAGTACGTGGCAAAGGCGATGGACACGCTGAGGCGGTATCAGGTCAAAAAAATAGCCGTGTCACACTGCACGGGACTCAAGATGGCGGCGCGGTTCGCCGCTGAATTCAAGAACGAGTTCGCCAACGCCTCGGTCGGCAGCTCCTTTGAATTTTAATCGGCACGGTGATCATGAATATTGCCATCGCCAGCGGAAAAGGAGGGACCGGAAAAACAACGATTGCCATGTCCCTGGCCGCCCACTTTGCCGGCAGCGGCGTGACGGTCGCCCTTCTCGACTGCGACGTCGAGGAGCCGAACGTCAATCTTTTCCTTAAAGCCGAGATAACCGGGACGGAGGAGTTCGCCGTCCCGGTTCCCATTGTCGATGAAGCCCTCTGCAGCGGCTGCGGCCAGTGCGAGGGCCTATGCGCCTTCAGCGCCATAGTCCTGGTCAAGGGAAAACCGCTGCTGTTCGCCGACATGTGCCATTCCTGCGGCGGTTGTTATCACGTCTGCCCCGAAGGCGCGATCTCGGAAATCGACAGGACCACCGGCGTCACTGAATCCGGGTCCCGCGACGGCATTCTATTCGCCGGCGGCAGGCTCAACATCGGGGAGGCCATGTCGCCGCCCCTCATCAGGGCGGTGAAGCTGTGCCATCCCGACTCGGAGATACGGATCATCGACTCCCCGCCGGGCACGTCCTGCCCGGCGGTCGAGGCGATGAAGGAGAGCGATTACATCGTGCTGGTCACCGAGCCGACGCCCTTCGGGCTGAACGATCTCATCCTCGCCGTCGGCGCGGTGCGTGCGCTGGGCACACCCTTCGGCGTGGTTGTCAACAGGTCCGACATGGGAGACAGGGGCGTCTTCGATTACTGCGCCGCCGAAGGGATAGAGATCATTGCGCGCATCCCCAATGTGAGAAAAATCGCCGAGGACTACTCGCGGGGAGACTGCGTTTCCTATCTCCTGGCGAATCACGCGGAGGATTTCAGGAACATCACCCTGCACTTAACCAGGAATCATAAGGAGCATGCGCGATCATGATACGCGAACTGGTAATCATCAGCGGCAAGGGTGGCACGGGTAAAACGAGCGTGGCGGCCTCGCTGGCGTGCCTCGCGCGAAACAAGGTCATCGCCGACTGCGATGTGGACGCCGCGGACATGCACCTGGTGCTGAAACCCGATGTGCGATCGACAACGGTCTTTGCAGGCGGAAAGAAGGCCGTCATTAACGGGAAGACCTGCACGGCCTGCGGGGAATGCCTCCGGTACTGCCGCTTTGACGCGATCAGCGATGATTTCGCCGTCGACCCGATATCCTGCGAGGGATGCGGCGTCTGCGTCCGATTCTGCCCCGCCGGCGCAGTCACGATGAACGATCACGTGTCCGGGGAATGGTTCCTGTCCGATACCCGCCACGGCCCTCTCGTCCACGCGAAGCTCGGCATCGCCGAGGGGAACTCGGGCAAGCTGGTCACCCTCATCAAGAAAAAGGCGCGGGAAATCGCCGGCGAAAAAGGATACGAACTTGTCATCGTCGACGGCTCGCCGGGCACCGGATGCCCGGTCATCGCCACGATGTCGGGCGCCGCTGTCGCCCTGGTCGTGACCGAACCGACCGTATCGGGCATCCATGACCTGAAGAGAATCCATGAACTGGCCCGTCATTTCAACATAAAGACAGCGGTATGCGTGAACAAGGCGGACATCAACCTGGAGAAGGTCGCCGAAATAAAGACCTTCTGCGCGCGCAACGGCATCACGGTGGCGGGCGAGATACCCTATGACACGGACGTTAGCCGCGCCCAGATCGCCGGCCAAAGCGTGGTGGAGCACTCCGCCGGGGCGGCGGCCCAATCCATACTATCATTATGGAATCGGATTTCGTCACTTATTCAGGATAATTAAATTCAAAGAGAGGTACCATCAATGAGCAAAAAAAGGATAGTAATCATCGGCGGAGTCGCCTGCGGCCCCAAGGCCGCTTCACGAATACGCCGACTCGACCCAGAAGCGGAAATTACCATCGTCGAGAAAGGCGAGCTTCTTTCCTATGCCGGGTGCGGCCTCCCCTTTTATCTATCAGGAGAGGTAAATGACTATAAAGAGTTAATGACCACGCCGGCAGGTGTCGTCAGGGACACGATTTTTTTCAAAAACGTCAAGGATATAACAGTATTGAACAAGACGCTGGCCAAGCGCATCGACCGCCAAGGGAAGAAGATTCACGCCGTCAAGGTTGATTCTGGAGAGGAAGCTGAAATCCCCTACGATACCCTGGTATTGGCCACCGGGTCGAGCCCCGTTGCGCCTCCCATTCCCGGCATGGACCTGAACGGCGTGAATTTCCTCACCACGGTGGAGGATGGCCGAAAGATCCGCGATATGGAAAAACAACTTATCGGTAAAAACGCGGTTATCATCGGCGGCGGGCTCATTGGAATCGAAGTGACGGAATCATTCGTCAGCCAGGGCATGAATGTTACGGTTATAGAGAAAATGGACAAGGTTCTGCCATCACTCCTGGACGACGAGATGGCCTTCCATGTACATAACGAACTGAAGGCACAGGGGGTCAACCTCGTACTTGGAGCATCCGTTATGAAAATCAATGGAGACGACCAGGGTAATGTCATAAGCGTATCCACCTCACAGGGCGGCTTCCCAGCCGACCTGGTGCTGGTCGCAATCGGGAACAAACCAGCGGTTTCACTTGCGGCGGATGCCGGTCTTGAGATAGGCGTAACAGGAGCCATACGCGTTGACAAACACCTGCGCACCTCCGATCCGTCGATTTACGCCGGAGGCGATTGCGTTGAGAACACCAGTATTGTAACTGGCGGACCCATATATGCTCCCATGGGGTCAACGGCGAACAAGCACGGCAGGATCATCGCCGATAATATCTGCGGGAAAACATCGGAGTATCCCGGCGTCATGGGGACAGTCATCTGCAGGGTTTTTGACATAAATGTCGCGCGGACCGGCCTTACTGAATCGAGCGCCAGGCAGTCCGGCCATAACATTGTTATCGTGCTCAGTCCTGCTCCGGACCGGCCCCACTTCCATCCCGAGGCCAAACTGATAATCATCAAGCTGATCGTTGATACCGCGACACGGAGGATCCTGGGGGCACAGATTATCGGCCCCGGAGACGTGGCAAAACGGATTGAGATAGTCATAACCGCCATGACCCAGGGATTGAAAATCGATGATTACGGCAATCTCGACCTCGCTTACGCCCCGCCATTTTCACCGGCGATGGACAATATCATCACAGCCGCGAATATCGCTCAAAACAAGATCAACGGAATAGCCCGTTCAATACCGCCCCGCGAAGTCAAAGAAATGATTGACCGGAACGAGGATTTTGTTTTTCTCGATGTCCGTTCGCCCCAGGAATTCGAGCAGGTAAGGATTGACGACAAGCGCGTCACTCTCATCCCTCTCGGAAAGCTGCGCGAGCGTTGCTCCGAGCTGCCGAAGGATAGGGATATAATTCCCTTCTGCAAAATTTCCCTTCGCGGTTATGAGGCGCAGAAGATCCTGGAAGCGGCTGGTTTCAGCAATGTGCGCTTCATGGACGGCGGTATCGTATGCTGGCCCTATGCCAAAATTGCAAAAAAATGATCCTGGCCGGGACCAGGACTTAAAATAGAAGGGCAAATATCAAGTGAGATCAACCGATATCATCATGAAACCGATCGGCGTCATACATACGCCGTTTAAAAGCGTATCGGACAGTATCCCGGTGCAGGGCCGCCTCCATCCCGGCGCTGAAGGGTATATCGAGCTCATCGATGAGTACCGGGATGCATCCCGCGATCTCGAGGGTTTTTCACATATATTCCTTCTCTATCATCTCCATGTCAGCAATGAGGAAAGGACGATTACCAAACCGTACATGGACACGGAGCAACGCGGCGTATTTTCGACCCGCTCGCCCCACCGCCCCAACCATATCGGCTTGTCCCTCGTCACCCTTGTCGGCGTTACGGGGGGAAGATTGACCGTACGCGACGTGGATATGCTCGACGGGACGCCGCTCCTTGACATCAAGCCGTATAATCCGCGCTTTGACGCTCCCTCTGATGATGACGAAGTAAGGACCGGCTGGATGAAAACCATATCAACGGGCCATTCCGATGGAGTGACGACAAAAACGAGAAGCCACGACGAATGGCTGCAGAAACCGTTTAAGGATAAATAGTATTTAATTAGTACGCACTATAATATTAACAGGAGTATAGATTATCATGTCCAGCATCAAGGAAAACGAAAAAAAGCAAAGCGCCTGCGCGCAGGGGGCGAACAAGGACGAGGAGGAGAAAGCCGCCCTCCGGGAAAACCTGTCCCGCATAGGGCATAAAATAATCGTTCTTTCAGGAAAGGGGGGGGTCGGGAAAAGCACGGTCGCCGTCAACCTCGCCGTCTCCCTCGCGGAAAAAAAATTCAGGACCGGACTCCTCGACATCGACATCCACGGGCCCAGCGTGCCGAAGCTGCTCGGCATGGAGCTCGGCCAGGTGGTGGGAACCAGTAACGGCAAAATGACGCCGGTCCCCTACAATGAATTCCTCAAGGTCATCTCGATCGGATTTTTGCTTCAGGATCACGATACTGCGGTGATCTGGCGGGGGCCGATGAAGTACACCGTCATCAAGCAGTTCCTGTCCGAGGTGGAATGGGGCGACCTTGACTACCTCATCGTCGATTCCCCTCCGGGCACCGGCGACGAGCCCCTGTCGGTATGCCAGCTCATCGATAACGCCGACGGGGCCGTCGTGGTCACCACGCCCCAGGACGTGGCCCTCATCGACGTGCGCAAGTCCGTCAGCTTCTGCAAGCAGCTCAACATGCCGGTCATAGGGGTCATCGAAAACATGAGCGGCTTCACCTGCCCCCATTGCGGCAAGGAAACGAACATTTTCAAAAACGGCGGCGGAAGGAAAATGGCGGAAGACATGGGCGTGCCCTACCTCGGGGAAATACCGATCGAGAGCCATATCGTCGCCAGCGGCGACAGCGGCAATCCCTTTCATGGGAACAACGGGGCGGAAAAAACGCCCGCCCATAAAAGCTTTTCCAATATCGTCGACACCATACTGCAAGGAGCTAAAAAATGAAGATAGCATTACCAGTATCGGATAAGAAATTGTGCCTCCATTTCGGTCACTGTGATCAATTCGAAGTGTTCGACGTGGACGACACCACGAAGCAGATCAGCGGACGGGCGACCTTCAACGCTCCGCCCCATGAGCCGGGCCTTCTGCCGCGCTGGCTCGCCGATAAAGGCGTCAAGTGCGTCATAGCCGGCGGCATCGGTTCCCGCGCCGTGTCCATATTCAAGGAAAACGGCGTCGCCGTCATAACCGGCGCCCCGGCGGGAGAGCCATCGGCCATAGTGAAGGACTACCTGGACGGGCACCTGGTTACGGGATCGAACGTCTGCGATCACTAGGGGGAGCCATGGGAAAAAAATTTTTTTTAACAGCAGCGATCATGGGGGCGCTCCTTTTTGTGTTCACAGGCGTCCAGGCGAAAGAAAAAAAAGCCTATGTTGATCTGCGCGAATTCGCCCGGGCAAAGGTCGAAAAAATCGAGCGGATCCGGACCGGGGGGGCCGGCGCCTCCCTCGTCGAGATGCGCGTGCACCTGCGCATCATCGACGGCGAAAGGAAAGGGCAGACCCACGTGTCCGTCTACCGGGGCGAGGACGACATGCCGCGGGACATGTTCTACCGCGAGGGCAACACCGTGTTCATTGGCATTTCCCGGATGGACGGCGCCGACGATGTCGAGCAGATATCCATCTACGATGTGGACAACACGGCCGGCATTGTCATTCTTGCCATACTGCTCGTCGTCTCCATAGTGTTCGTCGGAAGATTGCGCGGAGTACTTTCGATGCTCTCCCTGATCGCGACGATCATCCTGATATTCTATGTCCTGATCCCCATGACCCTTAAGGGGCATTCGCCGCTTCCGATCGCGGTGGGGACTTCGCTTTTCGCGATCTTGATCACGGTTCCCATCATCCTCGGTTTCAAGACAAAGACCCTGGCGGCCATACTGGGGGCCTCGTCCGGCGTGCTCCTGGCGACGGCCCTCGCCCTTTTCTCCGGGTGGATCATGCACCTGTCGGGCATCGTCACCGGCGAGATGATGACGGTGTTTTACGCCTCGTCCATCGATGTCAATCTGCGCGGCCTCGCCCTTGCCGGCATCGTGATCGCCGCCCTGGGCGCCATCATGGACGTCTGCATCTCCATCGTATCGGCCACCGAGGAGATTTTCCGGGTACATCCCGAGATTTCCGTCTCGGAAGCGTTTAAATCAGTCATCACCGTCAGCTCCGACATGCTCGGGGCCACGGTAAACACCCTCATGTTCGCCTACGTCGGGAGCGCCCTGCCCCTGGTCCTTCTCATCGCCATGCGTTTCGACCCGGCAACGCCCCTCATGCTGGTGTTCAATTATAACCCGGTGCTCTCGGAGCTGGTGAAATCGGCGGTCGGATGCATCGGCATGTTTCTCAGCATGCCCCTGACCGCGATCATCTGCATAGAGCTTAACAAGCGGAAGCAGATGAAGCGGGCCGCGGTAAAATAAAAAAGAAATCTCACTTGACAATGATTATCAATTGCATCTGATGTACTTCAAACAATAGCAGGGCCGATAAAACGCTATTGGTATTTCAATTACTTCACAACGATCATGGACAGCTTCAAAGGAAAGATATACACGTTCAGGCAGTACCGGGAGGATCTCGGTTTTATCATGCAAAACATACCGGGATTCGTCAGGGCCTTCAGGAATAAAGCCATTGCCAGATCTTTCTCGGAAAAAATCATGCTGGTGGTCACGGCCGTCAACGGCTGCCGCTACTGCTCATGGTTCCACGCGAAACAGGCCCTTTCCTCCGGCATGACCGAAAACGAGATCAGGGAGATCCTGGACCTGCAATTCCACGCCAACGCTTCCGCACAGGAGATTCCGGCTTTGCTCTACGCGCAGAACTACGCTGAAACGGACAGAAAGCCGGACCCGGAGGTAACGAACAGGCTTTTCGATTATTATGGCGAAAGAACGGCGGAAGATATCATACTCTACATTCGGGCCATTTTCTTCGGCAACCTGAGCGGCAACACCTTCGACGCCTTTCTGTCAAGGATCCGCGGCGTCAAGGCGGAAAACAGCGCCCTGGCATTTGAATTCTTTTTCTTCCTGCTGAATTTTCCCTTCCTTTTCCCGCTTTCCTTGTTCCTGAAAAAAAAGAGCGGTGCAATCGAATCATGAAAGAAGAGCATGACGATAAAACGGCTTATTGCCGCGCCCTGGGACATTATGTGCCGTTCAGATACTGCCGCACCGTAAGCGAAGGGATGCCGTGCAGGAGGATCAAAGACTGCTGGTTCGAAACAATCGACATTGAACACTATATCAGCGGCAACTTTTCCGAATCCGAGATAGCGCGGATATTCGCTCCGCCTCCCGATAAGATATCAAGCCTTTTCGACCTGATACAAAAAGCCCGCGGCACGGACGGCTCACATCAATGAACATTGCAACTGTTATGTTGTACCACAATATGCCACAGGAAGGAAAATAATGCCAATCTATCAGATCAAAGACCGGAAACCAATCATCGGCGAAGGCGCCTGGATCGCCCCGACCGCTGAAATCATCGGCGACGTGCGCATCGGGAAAAACTGCTATGTCGGGTGGGGGGCCATCCTCCGGGGCGACTACGGAACCATCACCATCGGCGACGAGAGCGCCATAGAGGAAGGGGTCATCATCCACGCCCGTCCCCTCAACAAGACGGAAATCGGCGTCCGGGTCACCGTGGGGCACGGCGTCATGATCCATAACGCCGTCATCCGGGATTACGCCACCATAGGCATGAGGGCCACCATAAGCGATTTCTCCGAAGTGGGGGAATGGTCCCTGGTGGCCGAGCAGGCGCTGGTTACGAGGAAGCAGATAATACCGCCGGGTAAAATCTACGCCGGCGTTCCGTCCCGCGAGCTCGGCGATCTGAAGGAGCATAACAAGACCGAATGGACCTGGGCCAAGCAGATCTATGTTGACCTGGCCAAGCAGTACAAGACCGATTGTTCCGTCATAGGGTGACATGGCGGTGATTTCATTTTATAAAAATCAATAGAAGGAACGGCATGGAGACTTCCGAATTCAACCACTTTGGCAGATCGAATGACCCTGACAGCAGCGCCTCCGTCAAAGGAATCTGCGGAGACGAGATGGAGTTTTACCTCGTTATACAGAACGATGTCATAACGGATGCCAGGTTTTACACCGACGGGTGCGGCCATACCGGCATTTGCGGGGAAACGGCTGCACAGCTGGTCGAGGGAAAGCATATCGACGAGGCCATGGGCATTTCGCCCGCCGCGATAAGAAACGAGGTCGCGGACCTGCCGGAAGACCATGTCCATTGCTCCATACTGGCGGCCATGGCGCTCTTAAAGGCCATTGCCGATTATGTATATAAAAAGAGCGTAACGTGACGCTCTTTCCGTGAACGGCTTATCTGCGGCGTTCATTGCCGCCCCCATGGCTGTGTGATCGATCCTGATGGGCGATCATTCTTATCCGCGCTTTTCGAGCAGATCAAGAGCCGAGGCGAAGCGCCGGTCGATTTCTTCGGAAAGCACGGCGATCCGCGCGAACTCCTCCGCGATATCGTTAAAACCCGATTGAATCGACTGGGCGCGCCATTTCTTTAAATCCTCGATATGATCCAGGTTGTGCTTTTTGAGATACGGGATAAGCGTCCTGAGCCGTTCCGGATTCAGATCGGCACTATGCGTTTCATGGGTATGGGTATGGGTATGGCCATGGTCATGGTGATGCCTATGACCATGATGCCCGTTTTCTTCATTCATTGATAACCCCCCTTTTTCAGATCCCCCTTCTTAATATGACCCGGGAATTCATGAAATCTATCTTTTCAATTACCGCCCTGACGACTTTCTGTTCGCCAAAAAGGGTCGATAAAACGACGGTATTCTCCTCGACTCTCAATATGGCGGTTTCCGCGAATATCTGTTCTTCCCCCGCATTATCTTTTATCCATACGGTCGGCATGCACATGGCGGAACCTCCGGTTATGCTGAAAATGGACTGCCCTGCAGTATTTCATTTTTACTCACCACTGGCAATTATTTTTTTTGAGCCATTGCTCCATAAGCGGCCGGCATGGTCCCCGTCGGATATCCGCGCGCCCATGCGGGCAGGCCGGTGGCGTAGAACATATTCCTCCATCCCCGGCCGCCGCCGAAGCCGCGTCCTCCGCCGCCAGAACCCCGTCCCCGGCCGCAAGCCGGGTTCATATATCCGGGAGCCCCGTTGCCAGCGCATAACCCCGCGCCTCTTCCCGTCATCGGTCCGTATCCGAGCGGACCGGTCCTGTCTCCCCGTGGCATATCAAACCTCCTTGATACAAATAATAATGAAAACCATTTTCATTAAAATCTTAAAAAAATCATCCCCTTCTGCATTGATCGCAAAAGCCGTAAAAGCTGATCGCGTGATCGGTGATATCGAAATCATATTTCTTTGAAAGCCGGCCCTGGGTCTTGCCGATGAACTCAAGCTCGTCATCGAGAAACTCCGAATAATCGATGATCGCCTTGCAGCGGAGGCAGATCAGGTGATGATGGTGTTTCTTTCCATCCGGATTATTGACGAGCTCGTACCGGGCCTTGCCGTCGCCGAAATCGAACTTCTGAACAATGCCCATCTGCGTCAGCATGTCCAGGGTGCGATACACCGTGGTGAGTCCTATGGACGGGTTCATCTCGTGCGCCTTAACGTATACGTCGGTGGCGCTCACGTGATCGTCGGTTTCATGGAGCACATCGATCACGACCTCGCGCGGCGCCGTCACGCGCGCCCCGATGTCGTGGAACCGGTTTTGCCACCACGCTCCTCCTCCGTGTCCTTTGCCTCTCAATTCATCCTCGCGATTCTAATTGAAAATGATTTTCATTATCAATATATCGAAAACAACCTGTGCCGTCAACAATTTAATGAATAATTCCAGAAAAATACTTATGAGAAATAATTGTTTATTTCAGCATGCCGATATACCGGCTATGGATGTCATCAAGGGCTGCGCTATTTGCCATATTGTCAATTAAGAAATATGCTTCTCATAAGGGTAAATGCTTGAAAAAAAATTGCCGCTGCTTATCCTTCACCGGTGAAACATCAGCCAGGTACAATCGCATTCTTTATTAACGCGCGTCAGGCTGCTGCCGGAATACCGGAATAACCCCCACGGTGCCGCCGCCCATCATGATGGTCTATCGGCGGCATGGGCCGGGCAAAAGCCCCAAGGAGATACAATGAAGCAGACATTCGCGTTTTACTACTCAATGAAGTTTGAGCCGCTCAAGCTGAAGACGACCATTCCCGCCCATATCGCCTATTGGGAGGAAAAGGCGCCCGAGGCCTTTTCCGACGGGCCCTTCAGGGACAGGACAGGAGGCCTGATCATCTTCCCCGCGGTGGACCGGGAGACGGCGGAAGATATTTGCAAAAAAGACCCCTACATCAAGGAAGGGCTTATCACGGAATACTGGGTAAAGGAATGGCTTGTCAGCCACCAGCGCTGAACGCTCCGCCTTGAAACAGCGAGGTATTGAACCATTGACATCCATGTAGTCCGGGAGCAATCCTTATTAACCGGTTTGATGGCTTCCATAATCCGCCATGATACCGCTCATTCCCTATGGCGCATCCTTTCTCAGGGTAAGCCTTTTCACTCCCTTTATCTGCCTGAAGTTCGCGCCCTGGCTCACGCATTTCAGGGCCAGGGCGGCGTCTGCCACCCGCGTGCCGCAGAGCGCGTCAACGCCGTAGTCGAACAGGACGTCGGACATGGGGACCGAATCCCCCAGCATTATGATATAGGACCCGCGCCGGCACAGATCCAGCAGCCGGGGCAGGGTATGGTTTGTTATGGAAGTCCCGGTTATCGCCACGACATCGGCACGGGGGATAACGTCGTCGGCATCCGCTTCCATCATATCCCCTTCCCGGTCACAAACTTAGGACACTGTGCGAAAAAGGTCCAGCAGGTCTCCCGGCTTCCGCAGCAGATGCTTTGCCCCATGTGCTCGCAACTCCTCCGCGTCCCTGAATCCCCAGAGCGCGCCAACGGGCAACATGCCGGCCGCCGCCGCGGTCTTCATGTCAACGTCCGAGTCTCCCAGGTACAGGAACACCGCGGGATCGATTCCCATTTGGCGGGCGATGTATAATGCCGCCGAGGGGTCTGGCTTCTTCGGGAACACATCGGAGGCGCCCATAATGATCCGGAACGGCCAGGCGCCGAGAAAATGGCCGCCCATGATCCGGGTAAAATCATCGGGCTTGTTCGACAGGATCGACATTGCCACGTCCCGCTCAACCAGGCCGTCCAGCATGGTCTCTATGCCGGGATAGAGCCTGGTCTTGACGCCCCACCGATGAGCGTACTCTTTGCGCATCTGCATCGAAATATCCGCGGCCGTCCCGTCATCGACGCCGGCTGGAAGCGTTCTTCTGGCCAGATCGCCGACGCCGCCGCCGATAAATTTTTTATAGCGCTCGGCAGGATGGGGCTTAAACCCGTTTTTCTCAAGGACCGCGTTCATCGAGTCGGCGATGTCATGAAGCGTGTCCAGGAGGGTTCCGTCCAGATCGAATAAGACCGCCTTATATTTCATGATTTACTTTCATATCATTATTGATGAGATTTTTCACATATTCGCCGATGGCCAATGAGCTGGTCAGGCCCGGCGATTCGATGCCGATGAGATTTATCAGATGGGGAAAACCCCTGTCCCCTTCATCCCGTATATAAAAATCCTTCACCTCGGGATCGCCGGGGCCCTGGATCTTCGGCCTGATGCCGGCGGTATCGGGCTGAAGATCTTCACGGAGCAGCTCCGGAAAAATCTTTTTCGCCGAGCGATAATAGTAGTCCAGCTTCTCATTGCCGACGGAGTAATCGTCGATGGCGCTCACGTACTCGGTATCGGGACCGAAGCGCATCCTGCCGCCCAGATCGATGGTCGCGTGCACTCCCAGGCCGGTCAGTTTTTTTTCAGGCACCGGATAGACCAGGTGGCGGCATTTGAGCGGTCCCGTGTAGGAAAAATAGGATCCCTTGCAGGGATAGAGCGTCGGCGCCGGAACACCGATCATGGCCGCTATGGCCGTCGCTGACAGGCCGGCGGCATTGACGCAACACTCCGATGTGAACGAGGCGCCGTCTTGGAGCTTGATCTCGTAACAACCGGCGCGCCGCACCGACACAACGGGGGCGTTATAGAGGACGGTCCCGCCCTTCTGTTTCACGTCATTTTCCAGGGACTTCATCAGGGAATGGCTATCGACGATGCCTGTTTCCTTCAGGAACAGCGACGCGGTCACTTTGATGCGGGGCTCAAGAAGAAGGGATTCCTCTTTGCCCAGAAGCACGACGTTTTCAACGTTATTGCGCTCAGCCTGACGCCTGAGCCATTCCAGCTCTGCCTCTTCTTCGGGAGATGCGGCTATGATAAGCTTGCCGCATTTATTGTGGGGGATATCTTTCAGTGCGCAATAGTCGTAGAGGAGCCGTCTCCCCCTCAGGCAGAGACGGTGCTTGAGGCTCCCGGTGCGGTAATAGAGCCCGGAATGGATCACCTCGCTGTTGCGGGAGCTCGTGCCGCGGCCGAAGGTCCTTTCTTTTTCCACGACCAGGAGATCGCCGCCGCTGCCGTCCTCGGCCAAGGCCCTGGCTATGGCAAGGCCCACGACTCCGGCGCCGATGACCGTATATTTAAAATCAATTGGCACTGGAATTAATTCTCCAGCGAGGCCCCCTATCCGCGGGCATCAACGCTTGTCATAGTTCTTTTCTATCCAGGTGCGGTATTCCCCGCTCCTGACGCGGGCCGCCCATTTCTCGTTGTCCAGGTACCAGCGGATCGTCCTGTCCAGCCCGCCGTCGAAATCGTAGCTCTGGCGCCAGCCCAGCTCCTTCTTGATCTTGTCGCAATTTATGGCGTAGCGGCGGTCGTGGCCGGGACGGTCCTTCACGAAGGTGATCAGCTTTTTATAGTATTCCTTTTCCTTCCCCATGGCCGCCGCCATTTTTTCGCACAGCACATGGACCAGCTTCAGGTTCTCCCACTCGTTTTCCCCGCCTATATTGTAGGTTTCGCCGGCCCTCCCCCTGTTGACGATGAGCCACACCGCCGAGTTATGGTCATCGACGTAGAGCCAGTCCCGGATGTTTTTGCCGTCGCCGTATACCGGCAGGGGCTTCTCGTCCTGGATGTTCTGGATCATCAGCGGAATCAGCTTCTCCGGAAACTGGTAGGGGCCGTAATTGTTGGAGCAGTTCGACAGGGTCACCGGCATGTTGTAGGTGTGGCTGTAGGCCATCACCAGGTGGTCCGACGACGCCTTTGAGGCGGAATAGGGGCTCCTCGGATCATAGGGGGTCGTCTCGAAGAAATACCCGGTATCGCCCAGGGACCCATACACTTCGTCCGTGCTGACATGGTGGAAGAGGACATCATCCCTCCCGCTCCAGCATTCCCGGGCAACTTCCAGCAGATTGAAGGTCCCCATGATATTGGTCTCGATGAATTCCTTCGGCCCGAAAATGGACCGGTCCACGTGGGATTCCGCGGCAAAGTGGATCACGGTGTCGATGGCGTGCTTTTCAAAGAGCGCCTTGATTGCAGCGAAATCACACACATCGACCTTCTCGAAAAAATAGCGCTTGCCGCCGTGGGAGTCGTTTATATCCGTAAGGTTTTCAGGGTTGCCCGCATAGGTGAGCTTGTCCGCATTGACGATGGTTCCGGAAAAATCGCTCCGGCCGAAGAGGTATCGAATGAAGTTGGACCCGATAAAACCGGCCCCGCCGGTGACCATGATGTTGCTGAGCTTTCTCATCTGTATCTCCACTGATCAATAATTATTTCTTCAGACCGGCGATGCATTCTTCCAGGGCCTCCCGCCAGGGACGGCACCGGACCCCGAGGTCGCGGATCATCTTTTCTTTAGACAGGTAAGAATTCTTCGGGCGCCGCGCCTTCGTGGGATACTCCGCCGTGGTGATGGGCACGATCCGGACGTCGCGGTCGACCAGGCCGTGGCGCCGCGACAGGTCGTATATGGCCAGGGCAAATTCATGCCACGTGGTCCTTCCCTCGTTCGTATAATGATAGATGCCGTACCGCGTTGAATTGCTTTTCACCACCGTTACCAGCGCCTCCGCGAGGTCCCCGGTGAAGGTGGGGCTTCCCCACTGGTCCGCCACGACCCTCACCTCGTCCCGCTCCCTGAAGAGCCTGATCATGGTATGGACGAAATTCTTTCCCGTTTCGCCGTAGAGCCACGCGGTCCTGACTATGAAATGGCGCTCCAGGGCGGAAACAACGTGCCGCTCCCCGGCAAGCTTGCTCTCGCCGTAGGCGCCGATGGGATTCGTGGGGTCGTCCTCCCGGTAGGCCTCGGTTTTGTCGCCGTCAAACACGTAATCGGTAGAGACATGGACAAGGGCCGCGCCGATTTCGTTCGCGACCCGCGCTATGTTCAGAACGCCTTCGGCGTTGACCAGGAAGGCCTTTTCGCGCTCATCCTCGGCGGCGTCCACGGCCGTGTAGGCGGAGCAGTTGATGATCCATTCGACGGGGGAAGAGGCGGCATAGGCCTTGAGAGCGGCATAGTCGGTGATGTCGACATCGACATCGGAGGCCCTGTACGCGAGGGAATGCCGGTTCAGCGATTGCTCCACATCCGTGCCGAGCATGCCCCTGTTGCCGATGAGCCAGATCATAGGTCCGCCACGTCTTTCAGATAGGGAAGCTCCCGGTCTTTAGCGGAGACGATGGGGTCCTTCACCGGCCAGGAAACGCCGATATCGGGATCGTCCCATCGAATGCCCGTATCAAGGGCCGGATCATACTCCTCGGTGCACTTGTACTGGAGGTGCACGTCGTCCGTCAGGGCCAGGAAGCCGTGGGCGAATCCGGCGGGGATAAAGAACATCTTATTATTTTCATCGGAAAGCTCAACGCTTATCCACTTCCTGTACGCGGGGGAATCTTTCCTGAGGTCAACAGCCACATCCCAGACAGAGCCGCGGATAACGCGCACCAGCTTTCCCTGGGCCCGGGGGGCCTTCTGGAAATGGAGACCGCGGATGACGTTCCGTTTCGAAAGGGAATGGTTGTCCTGCACGAACCGGCAGGATATCCCCTCCCGGGCGAATTCCGATTCTTTGTATGACTCAAGGAAGAAGCCCCGTTCGTCCGGAAAGACCCGCGGCTCAACGAGGACAAGGCCTTTGATATCGAGACTGGTAAAGGTAAAGGGCATCAAAAAGCATCCTGTTTTAAAATTTTCAGCAGGTACTCGCCGTATCCTGATTTCCTGAGAGGCTCCGCGATGGTTCGCAACTGCGCCTCATCTATGTATTTTTTCGCGTAGGCGATCTCCTCGATGCAGGATATCTTCAGGCCCTGGCGGTCCTCAATGGCCTTCACGAACTGGGCGGCCTCTATCATCGATTCATGGGTGCCGGTATCGAGCCAGGCATAGCCGCGGCCCATGATCTTGACCTTGAGCCTGCCGCGCTTAAGGTACTGGTTGTTGACCTCGGTGATCTCCAGCTCGCCCCGGGCCGACGGCTTGATCGACTTGGCGATGGACACCACCTCGTTGTCGTAAAAATAAAGACCCACCACCGCGTAATTCGACTTCGGCTGTTTCGGTTTTTCCTCGATGGAAAGAGCGTTTCCTTTTTTGTCAAAATCTACGACGCCGTAGCGCTCCGGATCGTTCACGTAATAGCCGAACACGGTGGCGCCCGATTCGGACGCTGCCGCGTCCATCAGCATCTCCGTGAACCCATGGCCGTAGAAAATATTGTCCCCCAGGACCAGGCAGACCCTTTCCTTCCCGATGAAATCCTCCCCGACGATGAAGGCGTCGGCCAGGCCCCGGGGGCTATCCTGCACCTTGTAGGAGAGGGAGATCCCCAGCCTGCTGCCGTCGCCGAGAAGCTCATTGAAATGGGGAACATCGCTGGGTGTCGAAATGATGAGAATGTCCTTTATCCCCGCCAGCATGAGCGTGGAAAGGGGATAATAGATCATCGGCTTGTCATAGACGGGAAGAAGCTGCTTGCACATGATGTGCGTTATCGGATAGAGCCGCGTACCGGACCCGCCTGCCAGTATAATTCCTTTCATAAAAGCCTCAATAAATAGTATTATAGTTACAGAAGTATCCCTTTTATTCAGGGAATATGTACATTTTACAACACCGCAATCACAGAAGGTAAATTCTTATTGTCCCATGGTTACCCGTCAATGGGAAATTAATTTTTTTATCCCCGTTTTTTGCATATCCCGGCAACATGATACACCAGGATCCCATAGGCAACCGTGACGTTGAGGGACTGTTTCAGGCCGTGCATCGGAATATCCACCGCCATGTCGCACAGGGAGAGGAGCTCGCCGGTCACTCCCTTTACCTCGTTGCCCAGGACCAGGCAGACCGGGAAATCATACCGCGCTTCGTCATAGGGGACGCTCCGATCCGTATGCTCGAGGGCCACCATCCGGTAACCGCGGGCCTTGAGACCGCGGACGACCTCGAACTGGTTCGGGTAGTATTCCCAGGGGACGCTTTCCACGCTTCCCAGCGCGGTCTTGTCGATCTCGGAGCGCGGCGGATGGCCGGTATAGCCGCACAGGTAGAGCTTCTCGATCCCCGCGCCGTCGGAGGTGCGGAAGATGGAGCCCACGTTGTAGAGGCTCCGGATGTCCTCGCACACCACGGTCACCGGGAACCGCTTCATTTCTTTGCATTGGTCCGATGTGGGCCGGGCTGATTTCAATTCCTGATGGGTCAATTTCCTGATGACGTCGCGATCCATGGGGTCATCCATCTCCTGAGATGTTTCCCTATACCCGGGTTACGCCGCTGAAGCGCAGTACAGGCCAGCCCTTTTCCCGGGCCCGCGCCGCCAGGAGAGGGTCCGGGTTCACCGCGAAGGGGAATCCCGCCTGTTCCAGGAACGGCGCGTCATAGATGCTGTCGCCGAAAAACGCGCAGCGCCCGAGGGGGATACCCGCGTCTTCGGCATGGCGCCTGCCCAGGACGACCTTGCCTTCGCCGAAGCTGTAGGGCCTGACAGCCACGGTGAACCGTCCGCCCTCTTCATGGAATCGGTTTGCGATCATGGCGTCCATTGCGAGTTGGTCGGCATAGGGCCCGGCGATGCACTCGTTCTGCGCGGTCAGGAGCACGACCCTGCATCCGTTTTTTTTCAGCAGGGCTATCAGCTCCTCGGCGTCCCGGTAAATATGGAGACGCCCGGATTCCTCGAAGAAGGCCCTGCCCATGGCCCTGAACTCATCGGCGCCGAGGGTGCCGATGCGGAAACGCTGGTATCTCATATATTCATCGATGACCATTCGCTTCCCCCGGAAGGCACGGTAGAGCTTCGCCAGCCAGGCGCGCTCAATCCAGCCCCGGAGGTCACGGCGGGACCGCCATGACGCCCAGAGGGAATCCGTATCGGCGTCGGTAATCGTCTCGTCCAGGTCGAAAAATGCCATGGCCGCGCCTGATAGCATTTCCAGAATGTCGGAATTTTTCATCATCACACCGGGTCGGGAATCTTCACTCCAGAGAGATACATCTGGCAAAGATGGGCTTATAATTCAAGGATTTTTATGCGTTGCCGCCGGTTATTCTCACTCGTCCACGATGAGGGACATGGTGTGGAGATCCCGAACCATCCGGTCCAGGTCGCGGGACTGTTCCGACAGCTTCCGGGCCCCCTCGGAGTAGACCTGGGTGATCTCGTTCAGGCTGGTGATGGATTTCACGATTTCGTTCATGGACGTCTTCTGGTCGGTCATGGACTGGTTGATCTCGTCGGACATGGTCATCACGGCCCCCGCCTCCTCGTTGACCCTGCGGTTGATATCCTTCTGGTTCTCCATCTGCCGGGATATCTCCCGGATCTCGGCGCTGATGGCGTTTACCCCGGTGATGATCTTCATCATGGTGGCCACCGTGGCCTCCACGTTGGCCATGCCGCGGCCGATCTCCTCCACGTTGGCCTTGATGAGGGAATCGATCTCCTTGATGCTGGCCGCGGTCTGGTCGGCCAGCTTCGATATCTCGTCCGCGACCACGGCGAAGCCCCTGCCGGCCTCGCCGGCCCGCGCAGCCTCGATGGCCGCGTTCAGGCTGAGGAGGTTCGTCTTGTCGGAGATGTCGCCGATCATGCCCACGATGCCGGTCATCTGGCCGGAGCTCTCATTGACCGTGGTGAAGCTCCGGCTCATGGCCGAGAGGACATCGCCCCCGCGGTTCGCCACGCCGGACACCTCGTCGGTCAGGGCGAAGGCCTTCTGGATCCGGCCGGCCATCTCCCGGATGGTGCCGGAAAGGGTCTCGATGTTCCCCGTGAGGGACATCATGCTGGTGTACTGGCGCACCACGCTGTCTGAAACGATGTCGACGCCGCTGGAGATCTCCTCCGACGTGGCGGTTATCTGCTCGATGGCCGACGCCTCGCTCTGGGACTGAATGGAGAAAGAATCGGATTCCCGCGACACCTCGCTGGAGCTCACCGACAGCTTTTCAGAAACGCCCTTGATCGAGTCGAGGAGGCCCCTGATGACCCGGTACTGGTCCTCGTTCTTCCGGGCCGCCTCCTCGGAGCGGTCAAGGGCCGTTTTATTGATCTTGAATATCTGGTACGAGATGAGTCCCACAAACACAATGGCAATGGAGCTGTCGACCAGGTAATCGATGACGGTGTTCTGGTCCAGTTTGAATCTATCGGACATGAAAAGCACGAAAAGTATGAATATGACAAGATTGGCCGCCGCATAAAGAAGGATAACGAATTTTTTTCTGGAAACGACCAGCGGCGTCAGGACTAGGATACCGGGAATATATACAATAGTATCCAGGACAACAATGGGGCTTTTACTATCATCCAGATAAAGCGAAGCCCATACGGCCAGAAGCGAGATAATCAGCACCATATGCGACGCTATGCCGTATTTTCCTTTTTTGAGGAAATATATGGCAACGATGACTATAGCCATGACCAGGATAAGGGGGGCATTGATTTCGACGGCCGTCTGCCCGGTCACCATGTTCATGATTATCACAATCGGCACTATGCTGAAGACAATGAGGGATATGGTGAGAATGATCCTCGCCTTCTGTTTGAGAATATAACTCGAGTCGTTATAGATGCCAAGGAAATAATCATTCAGTTTGGAAAGCATAACACCCTCGTTGATAAGCATGAAATCCGGATTTTCCCGTTACATTAACTATCGCCGAACGGATTATAATGGTACAAATAATCCAAAGGTCAACTCTTTTATTTGATAATACAGTTCCAATTTGGAAGGATCAACGATTATTCCGATCTTCTCACCACGATAACGGTGCAATCGTCGCCGGGCCCCTTCGTCCCGAGAAAGGCGTTGAATTCGTCAAGGATATGGTCCAGCAGCTCCCGCGCGGATCCGCGCGGCCCCATGGCGAAGAATCGCTTGATGCGCTCCGGGCCGAACCGTTCCCCGCTGACATTGACGCTCTCGTCAAGGCCGTCGGTATACAGGAGCAGGGCGTCGTCGCCGCCCATGCGGAACCGCACCACGTCGAAATCCCCGCCGATGGCGTCCTTGCCGAGGATGGATCCCCGCTGGTCCCGGTCCGCCGGCTTGACCGCGCTGACCGCGCCCGTGGCGGCCCGTCGAATGAGGAGGGCGTGGTGGCCGGCATTGACGTACTCCACGCGGTCATCACGGAACCTGAGGACGATGCCGCTCAGGTAGTTGTCGACATTGCTTATTTCCGATTTGAGATCCGCGTCCACCTTCTCCATGATCCTGCCGAGGCCGGCGCCCTTCATCTCCAGGAAGTTCCTGCCGAGGATCGATTTTGCCAGGAGGGTGAAGATCCCCGCGGCTATGCCGTGGCCGGAAACATCGAAGAGGGAGAGGCCGGCAAGCCTGTCGTCAACAAGGTAAAAATCGTACAGGTCTCCCGAAACCTCCGCCTTGGGCACGTAGGAAAAGGCGATATCCCACTCTTCCGACGGGGGCGGCTCCTTGGGGAAAAGCCCCTCCTGCACTTCCGCCGCCATGGCCATGTCGAGGGACGCGATCCGCTGCGCCTCCTCGAGCTCCGCGTTGGTATGGACCAGGCGGTCATTGATCGCCTCAAGCTCCTCCATGGCGGCGTTGAGCTCCTCGGTCCGCTCGATCACTTTCTGCTCGAGGTTCCTGTTCAGCTCAGCCACCTCCCGCTGGAGCGTCACGAAGCGGCTCATCAGTATCTGCGCCATCGACAGGATGATGATGATATAGGCGTATTCCACGACATAGATGAAAGGATACACCGCGGCGCCCACCAGCACGTCATTGATCGCAGCGATGAAAAAGAGGACAAAGGAAACGAGGAGGGGCAGGATCTTCCTGTTCCCCCCGATGTAATCCTTCACGATCAGGTAGAGGATCCAGACATAGCCCGCCATCATGGAGACATACTGCACCCGGTAGATGATGCCGGGATCGACTTCCCGGTAGGTGATGTCGATCAGGTCGTTCAGCTTCACCTGTTTCAGCATCGGATTGTCCAGCGAAAGCGTAAGCTCGTTCCTGACGACGAGGCCCAGGATGAAGATGACGAGAAAATAGCCGGCGATGACGTAAAACATCCTGCCGATCGCATAATGTGAAAAATCGAAGAGGAACCAGAGCACCGCGATGCTCAGCAGGGCCAGGGCCGCGAACTGGAGACGCTGCCAGAACATGCCGTCGGCCAGGGTCGGGGCGTTGTAGAGCCCCCCGCAGAAAAGGTCATAGGCGGCTACGATGAAGCAGGTCACGGCAAAGGAGCGCTGTTCCTTTTCCGATCTTCTCTTGAAATACATCCACAGATAGTAGAATCCGACATAGAACGAAACTGCTGCGGACATAAAAACAGGCACAGATAACCAGTTCACGGATTCGCTCCTTCCGATGCGGCGTTTATTATTGGCATATCGGCAGAGGCCGGGGCGACTGATGGCGCCCGGTCCCCGTCCCGCCCATCGTGGACGGGATTTCTCCCAGTATATCGATCGGTCACGATGATGATACTATATAGTATTTAAACCGCGTTTATCCAGATAACTCCGAACGGCGGTCATGGCCCGGGAATAACGACGCCGGCGAAGCTGTCCCGGAGCTTCTCGACGGCGGTCCTGAAACGTCCCGAGAGCCTTCCCTCCCGCGCCGCGAGTCGTATGCCCAGGGCCATGTAGGCGGTGCGCATCGATATCTTGTAGGTGCGGGAAAGCCGTATCGTCTCCACCGTGGCCCACCGGAGAATGAACTTGAAGGCGTAGTCATATACCCGCTCATCCACCTGCCTCAGCGCCCCGGTTTCGGCCCCGGGATGGAAGAGGCCCACAAGGTTATGCACGATGGGATGGACGAACCCCTCCCGGTGCAGGCGACCGTACCCGAAGACCTGGATAAGGCCGTTGAGCCACTCCAGGTACGAGGCCAGGACTCCGCCGGAATTCGCCAGGATGTCGGGGAAGGAAATCCTCCCCATTTCCGAAAGAACATCCTCGGCATCGGCGGTCACCGGCCCGTTGGCTCCCTGGAGGACATACTCCCCCTCCAGGCCCTTCACATTAACGGTCCTGCCGCGGTGGTCGTCGCGGTTGACGATGACATCCTCGAGAGCCGACGGCACCACGACGTTCACCACGGCCGACAGGGGGCGCACCGTGTCAGCCGGAAAGAAGCGGCTCCGGTCAAGGATATCCAGCGGCGCGTCGGCGAGGCGGAAGGTCCCGCCCTTGCAGAGGCCGTGGAGCGTTGAAATCCCCTCGATGCCGTGCTCGTTGGCCAGGGTGCCGCTGACATCGGAAATCATCTTAATCGTGCCGCCTATTTGATCGATCAGGCCGGCGAAGGAGGCCCCTACCTTGCCGAAGCCCTGCACCGCGAAGGTGAGCATCCTGATGCGGCGGTGGGCCAGGCGGTAAAAATCCTCGTCAGAGGATATGGCGTCATTCACCCGGGCCGGGTCCGACCAGAGGGAGGCGTCGCCGTAATCGCCGTAATTCTGCTGCGTCGCCAGGACCTCCACCAGGCCCCGGCCGGTGGCCCCCGCCCGTATCCGCAGTCCCCGCGCGCCGGGCTTCCCGGTTATGGAGGCAGCGGTATATCCTTCAAGGCTGTCGCGGTCCGTGGCGAGGGTCCGCACCGCGGCTTCGGACCCGGTATCGATGCCGAAATGCTCCTGTAAAATGCGGCCCTCCGGCGACCGCGGTGAGATTTCCCCCTTCACGATGCGGTTGAGGTCACGCCCGGCGTTATCGGTGATGCGGCGGAACATGATGCCTATCTCTTCGGCGCCGATGCCCACGTCCCCGGCCGGCACGTCGGAGAAAGGGCCGACCCCGGCCCTGTAGTAGAGGAAATCGGCATAGGCGCCAAGGATATTTTCCCGCGCAGCCGCGCGCTCCTCCGCGGGCAGCTTATTGAGCCGCAGGTCCCCTAGGATGCCCCCCTTGCCCGCGGCGTACAGGGGGATCCCCAGGCCGAGGGTCTTGAAGAGCATATTGGTCGAAAGAGCTCCCTCCCCCGAGAAGGAAACGTGATCGGCGTCGGCCCGGATCCCTCCCTTGCCTATGCCCGTCCCGCTGATGCGGATGAAGAGGTACTGCACGCCGGTCAGGGGCTCCCGGTAATCATCGTAATATATATCGCGGAAGGTGATGAGGTTAATGATCTCTTCGTCGGTGAGGGCCCGGGCGGGACGGTCCGGCTCCCGCTCAAGGGGGACCGTGGAGGCGGTCATGATGTTCTTCAGAGTGGACCAGTAATAATCGTTCTTCATCTCCGCCGTGGGGTTCAGGAGATAGTGCTTGATCAGGCCAAAGGCCTTCTCGCGGATGTCACGGTTCCTGTCGTTCAGGAGATACACCAGCGGGATGAGGTACTCCTTCTGCTTGTTCTTCTGCATCAGCTCGATCAGGTCGAGCTTTTCATAGTCCCTGGCGCCCCTGATGCGATCGAGGAGCTTCCTGATCTCGCCCACCGACACCGGGGCCGACTGCAACAGCACCAGTCGGTTGTACAGCTCCCCCTTCAGGAAATCCTCCACCTCGGGCGAGAGCATCGCCGCGTCGATGCAGGTGATGAGGGCGACAAAGGCCCGGTCGCGGAAAAAAAACATCTCGAAGTACTGCCGGTTGATGGCGATGCCCCGGCGCTCGAAGATCCTGTTGATGGTGCCGAAGTTCTCCTGGAATTTTTCCAGGGGAAGCCAGAGCCGCACCAGCTTTTCGGCGGCCCGGTCCTCCACCGGGTCCGGGACGACGTCGATGGAAAGGTCCTCGTCGTTCCTGATACGGGAGCGCATCCCGAGCCAGGGCAGGAAATAATTCTCGATATTGTTCTTGCGGGTGTTCACGAGCCCCCGGGAAATGAAGCCGCGGCCGCAGGAGTTCACGAATTCCCTCATGTCTTCAACGGCGATGGCGGGCTCATGCCCGCGGAGCCCGTCAAGCATGAAGGCCACGGCCCTGTCTCCCTCGTCAGTATTGACGGGCACGGTCTCCTCCCCTTCAAGGATGTAGAGCCTCCGGATGTCCCTGTTCTCGGGATGGAACGAGATCAGGTATGAGTAGAGGCGGAACCGTGTGGAGGGCTCATCGCGCATGATCCGCTCAATGGCCGCCGTGGTCTTCCTGACCAGGTCGGTCGTATCCGATATCAGGAAGAGGCGCTTGCCGGCAAAATCGCCGCGGACATCGATATTCTTGTAGCAGCCGTCGGCGCCGCAGCGCTCCTTTTCCTGGTAGCGGTTGTGCTCCAGGAGGAACGATACGTCCTCGATGCCGAGGGAAAGCTCATCCAGGTCACGGGAAAGGTACGGATAATCCCACGAATTGATCTTTTCCGCCACGCTTTCTATTTCGTGGATGATCGATTCCGGAGATAGATCGGAATGGCCCACCATGTGATCAAAGAGCTTCTGCACATCCTTGTCCGATATGAGCCTGGACTTGATCCTGCTCAGCCTTTCTTCGTATGGTCCAGTACTGTTCTGCTCCATCATGATCGCACCTCCCGATACCCCGCGCACAGCGCGGGATCTTCTCTACTTCTGCCCCGACAGGATCACGGGCGATTCCCTGAGAAGAATCGCCAGGGCAATATTGATAACCGCCAGGACGATAAATACCGTCATGAATTGGATCATGCCCGCCACGTTCATGCCGACCACGAAAAGGATGCCGGAAATCTGGCCCGCAAGGAGGATTATCCCCTGGGAAAGGGACTCCGGCGCGGGAAAGCTCACTTCAGCAGCGTACTGGAACCCGACAGGACCGGCCCCGCCCAGCAGGAAAAATCCCACGACCGCGGCGGAGGCCATCATCAGGCCGTAGCTTTCGGCTAAGGCCAGGCCGGCCAGGCCGGGCGTCATGAGGGCCATGCCCAGCAGGATGAAAAGCTTCCGCTTCCGGAGCTTGTCGGACAGGGTCGGCAGCACCACCGCGCCGATGATCCCGGAGATGAACATCACCCCCATGATCATCCCCGTCTGCTCCGTGGTGAGCTTCTTGATCTCGCAGATCTGATCGATGCACGTGGTGATGGCGTTGAACATGCCGAGACCGATAAAGAAGAGCCCCAGGACGATCCGCATGTCCCTGTGGCTCATGATATGCTTGAAACCGTCGCGCGAGAGGAGGCGCTCCTCGGCGCCCTGCTCCGACGGCGGCGTGGGCGGCTCCTCCCGCACCAGCGCCAGGAAGAGCACCGCGATCACCGCGGATACGACGCCCCAGGTCATGAGCATCCCGGAGAGATCGTAGGTCTCCCCGCTCTTCACCACCAGGTAGGGCGTCACCATGCTCACCACTATGAAGCCCACGTACTGGGCGAGTGTTCCGAGGCCCACGGCCGTAGCGCGCTCGCTCAGGGGGAACCAGTTGACCGCCACCCTGGTCACGGCGTTCAGGATGAAGGGCTGGGCGATGCCGAGCCCGACCTGGCAGACCACCATCATGGGATAGCTTGTAGCGAAGATCCCCTTCATCAGGCCGAAGACGCCGGTCAGGGCCGCGCCGATGCCTATCCCCTTCCTGATCCCGTACCTGTCGATGATATACGACGCGGGAATGCACATGATAATGAACAGTACCAGGAAGATAAGCGCGAGAAGATCGATATAGATCCCCTCGTCGCTGCCAAAACCGTATGCCGCCCTCGCCTCCCGCGCGATGGGCGCGAAGGACAGCCACTGGATCTCGATGGCGACGGTGATCAGGAAAAAGACCGCCAGCACCACCCACCGGTAGCCGTACACTTTGAATTTCATATCTTCAGCCATCTCGTTTTATATCCTCCCTTGATATGTGTGTTGAAAGCGCGGTCGCGAGACCGCGCTTTCCGATGCAGCCCCTAGTCTTTCTTCACCTCGATATGCTTGAAGAGCCGGTCGAACCGTTCAAGGGCGTCGTCGATGACGTCGTCGGTATCGGCCATGCTGGTATAGAGACGGCTCCCGGCCAGGGTAATGATCCCCTCGGCCATCATGGCGGCCCCCATCTCCTCCATGACCTTTTTCCGGATCCCCACTTCCTTGAAGATATTGGGATTCTTGATGTCCATGAGCATAGCGGCGCCGGTCTCCATGTGGCAGATGGAGCCGTGGTTGAAGGCCACGAAGGGAAGCTTGTTGCGCTCGAAGATATCCGCCAGCCCCTTGGTGAGCCTGTCCCCGGCCGCCCCCGCCTTGACAGGAGCGCCGGTCTCCTCGATCGCCTTGATGCAGTAGTAGCCTGCGGCGCAGGACATGGGATTGGCGGAGAGGGTGCCGCCCACCATGGCGCGCTTGCCCCCGGGGCCGCCGCCGATGCCCGCGGCGTAGCAGAGCATGACGTCCTTGCGGCCGCCGACGCCGCCCGCGCCGGGGTAGCCGCCGGCCACGCACTTGCCGAACACGGTGAGATCGGGCTTCACGTTGAAATAGCCCTGGGCGCCGCCCAGGCCGATGCGGAACCCGGTGACCACCTCGTCGAATATCAGGAGGGCTCCGAAGCGGTCGCAGAGCTCCCGCACCTTCTGGTTGAAGTCGCGGAGCACCGGCCTGGTGCCGCTTTCCGGTCCGAGGGGCTCGAGGTAGACCGCGGCGGTGCCGCCGTCCTTCTCGTTCTCCTCCATCCGCTTCTGCAGGCCGTCGATGTCATTGGGGAAAATCTCCTGGGTGAACTGGTATGCCCCTGCCGGTATGCCGTGGGCATCAAGGGGACCCACGCCGGGCACCCTCATGCCGAACACGAACTGGTCGCTCCATCCATGGTAGGCGCCGCCGATCTTGATGAGGTATTTCTTGCCGTTGAAGCAGCGCGCGGCGCGCACCGCCGCCATGCAGGCCTCGGTGCCGCTCATGAGCATGCGGAACATCTCCACCGACGGCATGTTGCGGTGGATGATCTCCGCCAGCTTCAGCTCGTATTCATGGAAGAGGCCGGTCACCGGTCCGCTCTCCTTTATGACCTCGATGACCTTTTCCTGCACCGGCCGGTAGTTGCTGCCCAGGAGGGTCGGCCCCCCGGCCTGGAGAAAATCGATGTACCGGTTGCCGTCGACGTCCCAGAGATAGGCCCCGTCGGCCCTGGTGATGGCCAGGGGGAAGGGATAGTTGAAGGCCAGGTTGTGCTGCACGCCGCCTGGGATCAGCTCCTTGGCGCGGCCGATCATCTCCTTGGACTTCACGCACTTGTCATCGAAGTATTTCAGATATTCCTGCATCTTATCCCGCGCCACCTGGTGTATCGGCAGCTCGTTGGCCAGGTGATACAGGCGCTTCTGGAGCTCCTCAGTATCGGGCCAGTGGGATATTCCGTATTGTTGTGTGGTTGCCTTGTTCATGATGTTTCTCCTTTTGTAAATAAATAATATCTTTTCCGCCCTCATCCCCCGGCCCCTTCTCCCATTAAGAATTGAAAAAAGGAGAAGGGGAGAATGAACCGAAGCCCTCTCCTTTTTCACAATCTCAATGGGAGAGGGCGCGCCGGAGGCGAGGTGAGGGTCTATTTTTTATCCTGTTACCCTTTCATCTCTTCCCTTCGCTTGATCTCCGCGTCCTGCTTGGCCGCCACGATCTTCCCCATCATCTCCTGGATGTTCTGGGGCAGGACGCCGACCTCTTTCCCGGTGGAAAGGGCCAGGCAGTACACGTGGGCGGACTTTTCCAGGAGCTCCGCGCAGCGCTTCGCCTTCGCGAGGTCCGGCCCCAGCGCCAGGGCCCCGTGGTTCTGGAGGAGGTAGCAGTTGCTCCGATTCCCCAGCTTCGACTTCACGTTCTCAATGAGCTGGGGGCTGCCGGACAGGCCGTACGGCACGACCTCGACAAGGGCGCCGATGGTCATGGAGACCTCGTCGAAGAGCGCCGGGATCGGCTGGTTGAGGAGCGCGAACACGCTGGCGTAGATCTGGTGGGTGTGCACCACGGCGCCGGCATCGGGCCGGTTTTTATACACCGCGATGTGCATGGCCGTTTCCATCGAGGGCTTCAAGCCGTTATCCTCGACGGGCTTCAGGTCGAAGTCGACGACGCAGATCTCGTCAACGGTCATGCCGTGGTATTCCCGCTGCGACGGCGTCACCACGACCACGTCCTCGTTCCCGACCCGCATCGACACGTTGCCGCCGGTCCCCTGCACGTATCCCTCGCGGACCAGCTCCATGATGCAATCGAAGACCTGTTTCTTATAGATATCGTATTTTCCCATGGCTTTATCCTTTAACTGGTTTCTTTAATTCCCCCGCCGCCGAAGGCGGCGGGGGAATTATTACATGTTATTTATTCAAGCTCGCGAACAGCTTCCTGTTCCTGTCATAGAGTTTCTTGAACACCTCAAAATGCCCGTCATACATGCCCTTGAGCTCCTTTCGCGGCTCATAGGTCTTCACCGACGGTATGAGCTTCTTCGCCTCCTGGAAGGACTTATAAAGCCCCAGGCCGACGGCGCACACCACCGTGGCGCCGATGGTGCCGACGTTCTGCGTGTTCGCCACGGTCTCGATATGCCGGCCGGTGATGTCCGCCATGATCTGGCAGCCCACCTCGGACTTGGCGCCGCCGCCCACGAAGCGTATGCTTTCCCGGCGGGGTATCCTTTTCTCAAGGGCCTCCAGGATCCACCGCTTGTGGAAAGCCATGCCCTCAAGGACCGAACGGATCATCTGGCGCTTTCCCGTGTCAAGGGACAGGTTGAAGAAGATGCCCCGGGCGTAGGGATCCTCCCGCGGCGAGCGGTTCCCGTGGAGCCAGGGCGTGAAGATCACGCCGCCCGACCCCGGCGGAGTCTGGCTGATGACCTCGTTCAGGAAATCGAAGAGGCTGTCATACTCCTGGGTCTTGTCGACGACATGCTTGGCGTCGAGATACATGCCGATCTCATCAAGGGCCATGTGGTCCCGGACCCACTTGAGGCAGGCCCCCGACGTTTCCTGCTCCCCGGTGAAATTATATATGCCGGGCATGGCCCCGAGGATCGACGCGCAGAAATTCGTGACATCCACCATGCGCTTTTCAACGTTGGCGCTGACCCAGCCGGAGGTGCCGATGTAGATATGGGCGTCATGGAGGTCCAGGCATCCCGATCCGACGCCGGTGAGGGTGACATCGCCGCTGCCGGCAAACACAGGA
The DNA here is from genome assembly GCA_017999915.1 of Spirochaetota bacterium. NCBI lineage: Bacteria > Pseudomonadati > Spirochaetota > Spirochaetota bacterium. The sequence goes on along the minus strand of JAGNKX010000008.1, from coordinate 115,897 downwards.
AGCCCTTCGGCAAGACCCATCTCGGCCGCCGGCCCTGGAAGAAGGCTCCCCACGATATCGGTGGAATCCACGACAGGCGGAAGATGGTCCATGTCGACGTCAAACTTTTTGCACAGTCCCTTGTGCCACCCCAGCTTTCCCGGCCGGGTATCGTACAGGAACGTGAGGTGGGCCGAGTCTTTGGACATGCTGTACTTCCCGGTGCACCGGAGTATCAGGTACTCTTTTACATCGAGCCATTTATGGGCCCGTTTGAAGATCTCGGGCTCGTTGTCCTTCACCCAGTGATATTTCCAGAGGGGGTCCTTGGCCGTACCGGCCAGTCCCCCGGTGATCCTGAGCCAGTTAAGGGCCGTCAGGGCGTTCCACTTCCCGTCGATTTTAATGAGGCCGGTATTAAAATAACGGTCGAGCTGCTCGACGGAACGGCCGTCCATGTAGTTCATCGGATTCCTGAGGACCTTCCCCTTCTCGTCCACGAGGACCAGGCTCTGCATCTGGGCGCTGAAGGTCATGGCCTTGATCTGCTTGGGCTTTATTTTTGACCGCTTCATGACGGTTTTCGTGGCGGCGCAGATGGCCATCCACCATTCGTCGGCCTTCTGCTCAACGCCGCCGTCCGCCACGGTATAGAGGGGATATTCGACCAGGCTTGAATCGACCAGCTCTATGCGATCGCTTATGCGATAAATGCACGACTTGTTGCCGGTAGTTCCGACATCATGGGTAACAACATACGTTTCCGCCATACTCTATTTCCCTCATGTTATTATTGGAAATTCAAGCCGACCACCGCGGCAACTCAACCGACCTGATAGCGCCGTTAGATCACGCTGTACTGTTTTCGTTGCTGATTCATATATACCATGAAAACAGGCCCGGGTCTTATCAAAAACAGACCAATCAGAAAATGAAAATGTGGGGGGGTTTAAGGGGCTCCGCCCCTTAAACCCCTTCCTTATTACTAATCCATGTCAATGAAAAGATCAATACTAAATATCACCCATTATTAAAATAATCAATGAAATGATTTTTTATTGACAGAAATAAATTTTATATCATAATCATTATTACCTATTGGGTAACAGATTTAAATATTTATCGCCCGCCGCCTTTACTGGGACACAGAAGGAACAGTTTGCATGATTAAAAACATAACAATGTTTTTCCTCTCCCCCTATGCCAACGCGCCGGTGGAGACCAGGGAAAAGGCGAAACTCTTTCTCTATTTAATCACATCAAGCCTGGCATTCATCACAATTCTTTTCATCGTTCTCAATACACTGATGGAACTCACCGTGACCAACTACATCATCTTCGGATTATGCCTGGGCCTTGTCGTCAGCCTTACCCTTCTCAGAAAAGGCCGGTACCACGGAGCGGTAAACTTCTTCTCGCTCTTATTCACCGCGGCCATCATCTTTCTCGGTTTTTACGGACAGATCGGACGCGGCCGCATCGACTATATCACCAATTTCTATTTCTTTCCGGTTATCATCATCTATACCGCCCTCTTCTGCCGCCCCTCCTGGATCATTTTCACCACGACCCTCCTGCTGATCTGCGGCGTCGCCTCGTACCTTCTCAATTATTCGAATCCCATAGGCACACAATTCATGCCCGTGGCGCAGAGCGCCCTGGTGGACTACACCAGCTCCGTTGTCCTGACCCTTCTCCTGTGCGTCACCATCATCAAGCTCAACGGAAAAATCACCGAGGCCGCGCGCCGGGAAGAGCATACCAGGGAGCTCCACGCCGAGCTGGAGATCGCGCGGCTCATCCAGTCGAACCTCATGCCGGAGACTCCCGCGGGGGACCCCCGCATCAGCATATTCGCCACCTACATCCCCATGGAGGAGATCGGCGGCGATTTCTACGATTTTCACTCCTCCGGCGACGAGCTTCACATCTTTATCGCAGACGTGTCAGGCCACGGCATCCCCGGCGCATTCATGGCGCTCATCACCAAGGTGGCCCTCCTGCACGCCATCTCCGGGGCCGGCGCCACCACGGAGGTGCTGCACCGCATCAACGAGGTCCTCTGCGACTGCACGGTGATGGGGAATTTCGTGTCCTGCTTTTACTGCCGCATTGACAAGGCGGCGAAGACGATCCGCTATACCTCGGCGGGTCACATCCCGCAGCTCCTGTACCGGAGGGAGGACAGCAGCTTCCGGGAGCTTTACTCGAAGGGCATGGCCATGGGGTGGGCCGGCAATATCGCCTTGAACGAGGAGACCATCGACCTGGAGGCCGGGGACCGCCTGATCCTCTTCACCGACGGTGTGACCGAGTGCATGAACGCGCGCCGCGAGATGTACTCCGACACGAAGCTGCGCGATTTCATCTCGCGGAACCGGGACCTCCCGGTGGAGGCCTTTTCCAGGGGACTGATCAAGAGCCTCGTTGACTTTTCCCGGGACGAAACCTTCAACGACGACCTTACCCTGATAACCATCGACATCAATTAAGGCGCCGTCACTCCTTCTCGCCGCGGTACTTCGTGGGGGTCACGTTCATTATCTTCAGGAAGGCCCTGTTGAAGGTGGGCAGGCTCTCGAAGCCGACGGAAAAGGCGATGTCGATGATGTTCGCGTTTGTCTCGCGGAGCTTCCGCGCGGCCTCCATGACCCGGAGCTCGTTGATGAACTCGCTGATCTTCTTGTTGGTGTAGACCTTGAAGAATCTCCCAAACGAATCCGGATGCATGTTGAGGGACGCCGCCAGCCCCTCCCGGGAGATGTCCGACCGGTAATTTTCCCGTATATAGGCGATGGCCTTCTTCATCTTCTCCTCGATGGCGGGCGTCACCGACTGCTGGCGCACCGCCACGTTCCGGTCGATCATGCGCTGATAGAGATAGGCGTTCTCGATGGCCGAAGCCGCCTGGGACACGTAGAGGCCGGCTATCCGAATGTCGCGCTCCGTGAACGTGTCCAGGGCTACCGGCCGCTGCATGCAGCAGACGCCAATGGCCTTCCCCCGGAGATTCACCGGCACCAGGAGGGAATGGCGGCCCCCCGCGGCGCCCGGGCCGGCCGGGTTCCCTTCCGCGTCATGACGGTTCATGATCAGGGGTTGGTTCTCCCAGAGGACCCGTTCCGCCGCGCCGGCGATCCATGGCTGCCCCGGCTCCTCTCCCAGGTCCGCGGCGCGGTCAAGCCTTCCCGCTTCATCGATCATGAACAGGCACGACGTTGCGGCGCCGACTATCTCCGCGCCCTTTTCCAGGGAGCGCTTCAGGAGCTTGTCGATGTTGGTGATGATGCTTATGTCCTGGCTCAAATTGCTTCCCGGCGCCGGCAGCTCCTCCGGTCCCTCGCCGCCGTCAGGCGGGCGGGACGAAGGCTCGCCGGCAATCTCCGCGTAGAGGCGGTGGGTTATCTCGCTCAGGAAGAGCTCCATGGTGCGGTCGTTCACCTTTTCCTCCAGCTGCTGGGTCAGCTCCTCCACCTCGCGGTGCAGGTCGATGAAGCGGTTCTGGAGCACGGAGGCCATTGAGAAGATGATGAACATGTAGGCGTATTCGGTCAGATAGATGAAGGGATACACCCCGGCCCCCACCATGACATCATTGACCGAAGCGGCCAGGAACGGCACCATCGAAGCCACAATGGGGCCCACCCGCGGCTTCTCGTCGTTCAGATAGTGGTAGATCATGACGTAAAAAAGAAAGAGACCTATCAGGACCATGGACACATACTGAAAGGTATAGATGATGCCGGGGTCCACCTCGTTATAGACGATGCCGATACCGCCCAGGTCGATGGCCTTGACATAGGGCCTGGACACAGAAAGTGTCCATTCGTTCCTCACCGCCAATCCCAGGACAAATAGCAGAGAAAGCCAGGCGGTGATGACGATGAAGGGCACCCGCGACCTGAACCCGGTGAAGTAGTAGAGGAACCATGACACGGATATGGTGAACACGCCCAGGGAAGCGAACTGGAAACGCTGCCAGAACATTCCCTGTTCCGGCGAGGCCGCGTTGTAGAGACCCGCGCAGAAGATGTCGTAGAAGGCTATGGATATGCAGGTGACGGCGAAGGCGAGGTTTTCCATTTCCAGCCGCCGCCGGACAAACATCCAGAAATAGTAGAATCCCACGTACAGGGAAACGGCGGCCATTATGACCGCAGGAATCGATACCCAGCTCATCGAGCACCTCGATCGATGTTTGTAACCGGCCTTATCAGGGCCGCCCCCTTACCCCGCTGCTACATGATACACCAATCAAAAAAAATGAAAGATTATTTTTCATGCCGGATAGAAAAAAAGCCGCCATGATCGGCGGCTTCCGGTTTTGGAGGCTTTATTACAAGTGCGTCCCGACAATTGGGACGCACTCCAGGGAAAATACCATGCTCGGTAGCTAAACCGCCCTTACAGCACCTTGAATGTATTGGTTACGCCCTCATAGGCGCTGATCTTCCCGGTCCAGCCCGATTTCCAGTTACCCTTGTGCCTGATGCGGTACGTGCCGGCATCGGCATTCTTGGTGTGCCAGGTTATGGTGATCTTCGAGTAGGATACGCCGTTGCGCTCCCACCGGTAGGTCGTTTCCGGGTCCCAATCGCGCGCCACCGGCACATAGCTGCCGTTCACGAGCTTTTCCACAACCAGGAACGTGTCCTGGGTCCTGAGGTTGTTGTTGGGATGGCCCCCCCAGAACTGCGCGCTCACCGTATCGCCCTTCGAATAGCTCGCGCCCGGCTGGGTTATGACATCACCGAAGCTCTTGAAGAGGGGCTTGTCGTCAAACAGCACCTTCGCCGTAAAATCGACCGTGAGGCCGGTCACGTCCTGGGGAGCCGGGCCGGCGGGAACATCCGTGCCGTCCATGATGGCCCTGCAGAGCTTCGCGTATTCCTGCCGGAACGCGGCGAGCTCGTTGGGGCCGAACTGCGTGCAGGCCCCCTCGTACCACTGCGCGGCGTATTCCTCCCTGGTGGCCAGGTACGACGCGTAGGAGTTGGCAAGGCTTGATATGACAGTGTAGTTCACGCCGCTATCCGAAAGGCCCGACAGGAGCGTGCTCTTGATGCGGCGTCCCGCCATGGTGGTGACCTCGGTGGGTACCGCGGCTATGGCCAGGTTCCCGATCTTAACGACCTGGAGGGGCATAATCTGCGGCGTCATGGTGGGGCCGTTGATGTTGATATGGGCGATGCCGGTCGGAATGAGGACCGGTTTTTCCGCCTGGCATTTCTTGTACGCCGCGTCATTGGTGGCGGGCCACGCGAAGGCGAAGATGCCGCCCAGGAAAGTGCTCAGGAACGTGGAGGCCGCGTTGTCGCTCCAGTTCAGGCTCTCAACGGTGGTGCCGTTCGGGAACAGGGGCGACGGGCTCGGATTGTCAGAGGGACTCCCGGCGGAAAAGGACGCGCCCATTCCGGCCGCGCAGGTGACGCACTGCGCCGATTCGACATAGAGCGTCCGCATGTCGACCCATTCATGGCGAAAATCGATGGAGCCCGAAAGCTCGGTCGTGGCGCCGTTGTACAGCTCCCTGGCCTTGTTGTATTGCTTGAGAACCGCGTTCTCCAGGCTCTTGTTCTTTTCAAAGGTCACATCGGACGGCGCAAGGCCGAAGCCGATATTGGGCGTCACGTCGCCGGCGCTGGCCTGGGCGAAGGCCGCTACGAAGGTCCGCGCCGTGAGATAATCGGTCCCTTTGTCCTTTTCAAAAAGATATGAGGCCCACCCCTTGTTGTCGCCGCTTATCAGGGTATTGTCCGGCCCGATGCTGTCCGGATGCACCGCGTACCAGTTCAGCGTGCCTATCTCCTCGCCGTCGAGGGTGACGAACTTCAGGAGGGTCATGGTCTTATCGGTGATGCCGTCATAGAGGGCCCGCTCTGTGGCGGGATTGTTATTGTAGGCGGTCTCGGCACGGTTTCCGCCGCAGCCTTCGATGGTTCCCTGGTTTATCAGGATCCTGCCGCGGCTCAGGTTGTTGTGGGCGCGCAGTATGGACTGGTATATGCCGTCGACGATGGCGTTGAAATTCTGCTTCACGAATCCATTCACCGTCGCGTCATAGAGAAAGTATCCGGAATATCCGCCGGGGCCGTTGTGGGTGTGGGTGGCGGAGAGGAGCACGTTCTTCTCGTTATAGTATTTAGCCAGACTCGCGTTGGCCGCGATTTTCTCGCAGACCTTGACCTTCACCATCTGGAAGAGCATGCCCAGGTCGGCGTTGACGAAGACGACCCGCCTGTCTGAATCGCCGGCGATGAAGGCCCGGGAGCGGAGCCGCAGGTGGATGCCGCTCGTCTTCTGGGTCGAAACGGCGAAACCCTGCATCACGATCTCGCCGGCTGGCCCCGTTATGTCATAGATTCCGGTGCCGACCAGGTACACGCTGCCGCCGCCTTCAGTTTTTTCACCGGGAAGCACGGTGGGGGCCGCGGTATCCACAATGCCATTGGAAACCACTCCTGAAGAGGACAGGCCGGGGAGCCACCCGAGAATCGACAGGGACTTGTTATCTGAATCGTTGTCGCATCCGGAAAATAAAATCAGAAAAACCGAGGAGCAAAGTAAGACTATTCTGGAAAAAAAGTGCTTGTTATTGTCCATGATCAGCCCCCTGAAGTTATCTTGAAAATGTCAGGTTTTTAAAAAACCACACAGACGGTTTTTATAATTGTATTATATAATATAATATGATATTAGTCATATCAAAATCTGATTAATCAGTATTTGATAAGTTCAGGGTGTCAGAGTAAAACAAATTTATGATACCGGAACAATAAAAAATACAAATTATTGTACAAATAATTAATTTTGAACATATGAAAGTAAAAAAAACCAGCCCCTATACTTCACTGCAGGATCTAATTTTAAAAAATATGACAGGCGGTCCCGATTCCCTGGTTGTCGCTTTTTGCCAGGGTATTATGGAACTCTATCCACTCCAGGGATCGGCCATTGCCTTAAGAAAGGATTCGGGCTTTGCCCTCCGCTACAGCCGGAATATCTTTACGGATAATCCGGGGATGGTCTTCGATTATACCGATGCCGATATAATCGTTTTCTCAAGGGAAGAGAATTATTCAAAAAACGAGCTTTTGTTTATCCCTGATTCAAACCGCACCATACTCCTCATCATAGCGCCAACGAAAAAAAACCGCGTCAATATCCCCAGGATGCAGGAAGGGATCGATCTCCTGGCCATGGCCCTGGCGATGCAGAAAAATCATGAGGACCTGTCGTTGAAATACGACACCTTCCACACCATATTTCAGAAAACGACGAACCTCACGGCCATCCTCAACGCGCGCGGCGAGGTCATTGAATGGAACGAAGCGGCTGAACAGCTCTACGGCAGGGGCCTGGCCGACGCCCCGGTCAGCTATATCGATTTTATCCATGAGGACGAGCTGCAGCGCACCCGGGAGCTCTTTGAAGACCTCTACCGGAACATCATCGATTACCGGAAGACCCTGGACCCCCGCAGGCTTGACCGCGACATCTCCTACCGGGATGCGGCGCGGGAAACCATTTTACAGATAGGAACGCGCCAGGGTTTCACGAAGCTCACGAGCCGCAGCGGCGACAAGACCCTTAATGTCGATTACACCATGAGCCTCATCATCGCCCCGGGCACCCTCGATATTGCCGGCTACATCGTCACCACCACCGACATCACGAAAAGAAAAAGCATGCATGACCGGCTGGAGGAGTCGGAGCGCAAGTACCGCGAGCTCTTCAACCTGGTGCCGCTCTTTTCCATGCTCATCGACACCTCCGGCAAAACCATCGACTACAACTACGTGTCCATGGAGGATTACGGCCTCGACCCGAACCACGAGGGATTGTCATACATGGATTTCATCCACGAAGAGGACCGGAACCGGGCCGCCTCGCTCTTCATCGATCTCTTCACCAGCGCCGTCGGGGTAAAGAACAGGTGGATCAAGGACAAGGCCGTCTCGATGGAGGAGTGCGCCCGGGAGCTCCGGTCCCTCCGCATCAGGAACGAGCCGCTCCGCCTGCTGAGCCGCGGGCGGGACAAATTTTTCGAGACCCAGTTCAGCGCCAGTCTCTGGATCGGCGAATCAGGCCTTGAGATCAAGGGCGCCCTTCTCTCCGCAGTCGACGTGACGGAGCGGAACAACTACCGGAGAAAGCTGGAAGAATCCGAAAAAAAATACCGCGAGCTCATCGAGAAGAAGACCCGGGACATCATCTTTTCCCTGGACGGCAGGGCGCACTTCGTCATGGTCAACAGCAACATCAGGGACAAGCTCGGCTACCCCGAGGATTCGGTCATCGGCAGGTACATCATCGACATCCTCTACAGGGACCCCATTGACAAGAACCAGATCAACCGGGAAACCTTCCTGGAAAACATCCACCGCGTCCTCCACGACCGCGCGCCGGACGTGCGCTTCAACGCCGTGTGCGACCACAAGTTCCTGGGCGAACCGGTGACCCTTCAGTTCAAGCTCGATCCCATCATTGAAAACGACGCCGTAGTCGGCATCATGGGCTTCGCGTCGGAGATATCGGACGATCCGCTGCGCGAGTATCTGCAGGAGGAGACCCTCTCCTTTACCATCGACAACCGGCTCACCATCGCGGACGAGGTGAGTTTCAGGATCACACGGAACCTCCAGAAGTTTTTGCCCATCGGCAGGATAAACCTGCTGAGGCTGGGCCTCAGGGAAATGATCATCAACGCCATCGAGCACGGGAACCTGGGGATCACCTACGAGGAAAAGACCCTGGCCCAGAAGAACCAGAACTACCATGACCTGCTCAGGGAGCGGCAGATGAGCGCGGTCAATCGCCGCAAAAAGGTCCGTATCGATTACCATCTCACCGAAGACGAAATTTCCTATACCATACGGGACGAGGGCGATGGATTCGATTACAGGAAATTCATAAAACTCAAGGTAAAGAGCCTCAATGACCAGCTGCTGTCCCACGGCAGGGGCATTCTGATCACCCGGTCGGTATTTGACCAGATACAGTATAACGATAAAGGGAACGAGGTTCATCTGGTGGCGCGCTTGAAAAAAGATTTCAAAATAAGATAGTTATCGCCCCGACTACCGATAACTATCGGTCTCCCACCGAAAACCATTGGAGTTCCGGCATTGAGGTTGAATCCAGGCAGCCCGGAATGCAGTATTTGACAATGCTCTGACCCCCATTAAAATCAGGCAAAATGACTCCTTATGTCTCATAAACCTTAAAAATATCCAAAACATTGGTCCAAAACTTATTATTTACCTCTCTTTGTAAAATTCCATTCAGTTTATTACATCTCCTAACGATATATTAATAGGCCAAACAACGAAACGGGTAAAGTGAACATGCTCCATTTAGGTGATTTAAAAATCGCTCAGACCAACAACATGGTTATTTCTTCGCTGCCGCAGCAGGGCGCCAAGGCAACCGTGGATGTTTCATCTGAAACGGGCTTTTTCAACATACTGAAGGGCCAGGTCCAGTCAGCGGACCAGGTATCCCCTTCTTCGATTGATAGACCTGAGCCGCAAAGGAATGTTACCGCCGCTCCGGCAGAGGATAAGCAGCCCCGGGAAGATACCCGCAAGAGCACTCAGAAGGATGAGCCTTCCCAGTCCCAGGCCAGGGCCGAAGAGCAGCAGGGGCAGAAGGCCGCGGCCCAGCTTCAGGGAAAAGAGGGAAAAAGCGCTGACACGAAAAACACAACCGAGAAAAAACAGGCTGTGGAGCAGCAGCCGGCCGGCAAAATTGATAAGGAAGCCGGAGCCGGAACCAGGATCCGTGAAAAGCAAAAGCATAAGAAAGCCGGCGAACCGGAGATGCAGGAGCTCCAGGACGGCCTGTACCGGATGATCGATTTTCTTAAAGGAAAGGATCAGCCGGAGATCAAGCAGATCAAGGCATCCGTCCAGGAACTGCACGACCTGCTCCGCGATACGAAGCAGAACCCGGACCGCGCGACACTGAAAAAGGTCCTCGATAAACTGGCATCTTCAATTGACGGATATATCAGGTCCGCCCTGGGCGGAAAATCAGAACAGGCGGCCGGCTCCCTCGCGGGGATCCAGGAAGCGCTGAAAAAGATCAGGGCCGTTGACGATAAGAACCAGGCCCGCAAGAATGCCGGCTCTCCCGAAGGCGCCGCTCCGGCCGTGAAGGATCTGCTGGCAAAAATTGAATTCCTCCTCGACGGCGTCAAGGGAGAGGGCTCCCATCAGCGCTCCGGCGCCAACGACCAGGGGAGCACCCCGTCATTTTCATTTAACGCCGTGAAAGGCGACGTGTCCGCCAAACACACCGACGTCGCGGCCGCAGCTCCGAAGAACAGCCTTTTCAGGGAAAACCTTGAGAGCATAATCCAGAACGCGAAAGTGGTCGTCAGGGACAGCCGGAACGGCTCCTTCTCGGTGCGCCTGCACCCGGATGAGCTCGGCACGGTCAGCATCAGCCTGAAACTGCATGAGGGAATCGTCCGCGGCAGCTTCCTGGTCGAGACGCCGGAGGCCAAGGAGCTTCTCACGGGAAACCTTGAGTATATCCGCCAGCAGCTCCAGGACGCGGGCATCGCCGTGGGAGAATTCCAGGTGAACGTGAACGACCAGCGGGGCAGGCTGCTGAGGGACCGCGACGAGCATGGCTCCGCCTTTGTCGCGCCGGCGGAACAGGCCGTGGAAATCGAGAGCAGCTTCGCCGCGAACGCCCTCGGGTACCATGACGGCCGCATCAATCTGGTCATATAGGAGAATCCAATGAAGGTAGCGAAAATGTCAGCGGAAGAGATGATGGCGGCGCGGCTCGAAGCCGACCTGGTCAACAAGAAGGTCAACCATGGCAAGGAAGGGATCAAGGGCGTGGCCGACAAGGACATGTTCATGAAGCTTCTCGTCACCCAGCTGAAATACCAGGACCCGACCAGGCCCATGGAAGACCGCGAATTCATCGCCCAGATGGCCCAGTTCTCATCGCTGGAGCAGATGTCCAACCTGAACAAGGAGATGGGAAATTTATTGAAGAGCGCCCGCTCCAACGAGGCCTTCTCGATACTGGGAAAACAGATTGACGCACTGAATCCGCTGACCAACCGGCGCGTATCCGGCGTCGTGTCGTCCATACAGTACAACGGCGACGAGCAGATCCTCATGGTCGGCAACGAGCAGGTCCGCATGGGCGACATCAGCGCCGTGCGGAACGCCGAGGTGCCGGCAGCGAGCGCTGCGGCCGCCTATTCAAGCGCCGCCACGATATCAACGAGCATAAAGGGCTCGATGGAACAAAAAGCGGGAAATAATCAGATGAACGGCAGGGACGCCGTCCAGAGCAACCAATAATCAGCAAAGAGGAGATTTGCCACTATGATGCGTGCACTCTATTCCGGTGTTGCCGGTCTGAAGAACCACCAGACCAGGATGGATGTTGTGAGCAACAACATCTCGAACGTGAACACCTACGGCTTTAAGACGAGCCGTGTCACATTCCAGGACATGATCTCCCAGACCCTGTCCGGGGCGGCCAAGCCCGAGGAAAACCGCGGCGGCGTCAACCCGAAACAGGTGGGACTCGGCATGACCATCGCCTCCATCGACAGGATATTCACCCAGGGGAGCCTCCAGACCACCGGCAACCAGACCGACCTGGCCATATCCGGCGACGGATTCTTCGTCGTGTCCGACGGGGACCGGAAATTCTACACCCGGGCCGGCACCTTCGGCATCGACAAGAACGGCACGCTGGTGAATCCGGGCAACGGGCTCAAGGTCCAGGGATGGATGGCTACCCGCAACCAGGCCGGGGAGATGGTGGTCAACCCGAGCGGGTCCCTCGAGGACATCGTCATTCCCATATACGGAAAGGTCGACGCGAAGGAAACATCGAACATCAAGTACAAGTGCAATCTCGACTCGCGCTATTCCGTGGTTCCTCCCAACGCCACGGGACGCATGCGCTCATCGGCAGGGGTCACCACCAACATAGACGCATATGACAACCAGGGGAACACGCACCGCCTCACCATGGTGTTCTGGAAGACCGGCCCGAACCAGTGGACCGCGTCCGCGGCGATCGGCGGATCGACGACTCCCCTCACCCTTGACGTGCCGGCCGGCGCCGCCCAGCAGAACAACGCGAACCCCTCATCCCGGATCAACCTCCGCTTCAGCCCGGACGGCAAGCTCGTGTCCGTGGCCGACGAGGGGACTCCGGACGAATCGAACCAGGGGAGCCTCATCGTGAACGCCAACTGGCGCGTGGCGGGAGACCCCAACATGCGCACCATCCAGCTCGACATGGGCAAGGCCGGTCTCCTCGAGGGCGTGACCCAGTTCGCCTCGGCCGCGACGACCAAGGCGGTGGAGCAGGACGGCTTCAACATGGGATACATGGAATCGTTCAACGTGGACAACTCCGGCATCATAACCGGCGTCTACTCCAACGGAACCAAGCGCTCCATCGGCCAGGTCGGCATGGCGGTCTTCACCAACCCGCAGGGCCTCACCGCCACGGGCGAGAACCTCTTCGAGGTGTCCAACAACTCGGGAGCGGCCAACGAGGGAGCGGCCAACACCCAGGGCCGGGGCAAGGTTGTGGCCGGGACCCTGGAAATGTCCAACGTGGACCTGTCGGACCAGTTCACCGACATGATCGTCACCCAGCGCGGGTTCCAGGCGAACTCGCGGTCCATCACCACCGCCGACCAGATGCTGCAGGAGCTTCTGAGCCTGAAGCGGTAACAGAAAGCGGGGTCACGTGACCCCGCCTGATTGACATGAAAACAGAAGGGGCACGGTATACCGTGCCCCTTTTTTTGCATGATGATTTCGTTATTCTTAATGCGCCGCGGGCTGCGCCGGTTCCGCCGGTTTGACCTTTTTCTCGAAGGTGTTGATGTTCAACAGGTCATAGATGAAGCAGTACTGGGTATAGGCGGTATTTAGAATCAATGCGCCGATTGCCAGCAGAACGAACATGCCGAACCGTGTCGGCTCCAATGAGAAAATGTTCAGGACAAAAGCAAGGCCGATGAGGGTCCTGACGTAACGATCGGATGCGCCAACGTTCTTCTTCATTTCCATAGTGGTCCCCTTGTTTTGTATGGATTTGCCCCCGCCCTGATGTCGGCGGACGCTATCACACTGCATTAGTATTGCTGATAATAGTTATCGAGGAGGGCCATTAATGCGCAAGAAAAATTTTATTATTGACTATTTTTTTTGCCGTTTGATCTCTTTACCGATATACACCGAACCGAGGAGCGCAATGGCACGAATACTATCCGGCATACAGCCGTCAGGAACCCTTCACATCGCCAATTACTTCGCCATGATGAAGCCGATGATCGAATACCAGCATGATAACGACCTCTTCTGCTTTATCGTCAATTACCATGCCATGACCAGCAACCAGGAGGGGGAGCGCCTCAGGAACTACACCCTGGAAGCGGCCCTCGATTTTCTCGCCCTGGGCCTGGACCCGGAGAAAAGCCACTTCTGGGTCCAGTCGGACGTGCCCGAGGTGACGGAGCTGACCTGGATACTCTCCTGCCACACCTCCCTGGGGCTCCTGGAGCGGAGCCACAGCTACAAGGACAAGGTGGCCCACGGCATCGTGCCCAATACCGGCCTCTACACCTACCCGGTGCTCATGGCCGCGGACATACTCCTCTACCAGGCCAATATCGTCCCGGTGGGAAAGGATCAGAAGCAGCACGTGGAGATCACCCGGGACATCGCCATCCGCTTCAACAACACCTACGGCGACATCTTCACGATCCCGGAGCCGCGGATCTCCGACGATGTAGCCGTGATCCCCGGCATCGACGGCCAGAAGATGTCCAAGAGCTACGACAACACCATCGAGATATTCGAGGACGAGAAATCCCTCAAGAAGAAGGTGATGAGGATCGTCACCGATTCAACGCCGGTGGAAGAGCCGAAGAACCCGGAGACCTGCAGCCTCTTCGCCCTTTACAAGCTCTTCGCGGAGCCGGCGAAGGTCGAGAACATGCGCGACCGCTACACGAAGGGCGGCCTCGGCTACGGCGAGGTCAAGAAGGAGCTCCTCGGCCTCATCTGGGAATACTTCGCGCCCTTCCGGAAAAAGCGCGAGGAATTAAGCGGGGACAAGGGCGAGGTGATCAGGATCTTAAAGAAAGGGGCTGATAAGACCCGGGCAGTGGCGGCGCCCACCATGGCCAAGGTCAAGGAAGTGACCGGCCTCCTGTACGAAAAGTAACTTATTCAGTTTTTTCGTCCAACGTTTCCTTTTCCTCCTGCCGGAAAATGGACAGGCTGATTTTAGCGTCCCCGCTATTCTCAGGGAGCGCGTCCTTCACCCTGTTTTCCGCGTACACCAGGATCGATTCCATGACGCTCGCCGCGTAATCCCCGTCGCGCTTTCTTATCGCCGCGGCGAGCCTGCGGTAGAGGGGGAATACGGCATCGGCGGTTCCGGCGAGGCCGTAGAAAAATTGCGTGTAATGTCGATAGATTGATCGAAACGAGTGGAACAGGAGCGCCAGCACGATATTGCCGGAATGGTTGATGATTGCCCAGTGTATTTCATTATCGCAATCGCTCAATGCCTTGACATCGTTCGCCATGCCTCCCAGGCGGCCGACCGTCTTCTCCAGCGTGACTGCATCATCGACGGACATCAAGAGGGCCGATTTCCGGGCCGCCTGCATCTCGTTTATCCTGCGGAATTCCAGGAGCGAAATAAGTATCTCCGGTTCGACGGCATCGGTCGTCTGCATGATCCTCGCCAGGAGGTCGATTGAAGCCTTGGTAAAATAATCGTTCACATAGGTCCCGCTCTGGGGCCTCCTGATCAAAAGCCCCATGTGGCTCAGCCGCGCTAGAACGTCCCTTGTCGTCACCCTGCTTACGCCGTACTGTTCCGATATCTCCCGCTCCGAGGGAAACCTGCTGCCGATGGGATATATCCCCCTGAGAATGTCCGCTTCCAGCTTCTCCAGCAATGTATCCGTGAGATTGTTCATTTTTAATTTAAGCTCTTACCGACAAACTGGTAATACAAGTTCAACACTAATGTCAACAAAAATTTCAAATAGTTCAATTATTTTCTATTAATAATTGACAAATTGGTTATTTATTTTCAAACTGGACTGTCCAGTAATAAATAATTGTGTGCACTATGAACACAAAACCTTCATCCGAAAAAATCGAGCGGGCCATTATCAGCAATATCCAGCGGTTTTCCCTCCATGACGGGCCGGGCATCAGGACAACGGTTTTCCTGAAAGGCTGCCCGCTGCGATGCCTCTGGTGCCAGAATCCGGAAACCCTTTCAGCAAGGCCCGAAGTGGCCTTCAGGCACAAACGCTGCATAGGCTGCGGCGCATGTCTCGCCGCATGCCGTTACGATGCCATCATCCAGGGGGAAGACCGGCGCGTCGATTATTCCCGGTGCACCGGCTGCGGCGATTGCGTGAAGGTATGCCCCGGCGGCGCCCTCAGCCTTATCGGCGAAGAATGGCTCACCGAAGAACTTGCCGCCGAGCTTGCCATGGATAAAGACTTCTTCCGGGAATCCGGCGGCGGCGTCACCTTCTCCGGCGGCGAGCCCCTCATGCATCCCGCGTTCCTCCGGTCGGTATGCGGGCTTCTCCGCGGGCGGGGCATTTCCGTTACGGTGGAGACCTGCGGCTTCTTCGACCGGTCCCATGTGGACATGCTGGCGCAACACGCCGATGTCATCTATTACGACCTGAAGCACATGGACCCCGAGAAGCACAGGGAGCTCACCGGCCGGGACAATGGGCGCATACTGGAGAATTTCTCCGCACTGGCTGTCGTTCACGGCGGTCTGCAGCCGCGGATCCCCGTCATACCGGGCATGAACGACGACAACGAGAACATCAGGCGCTGCGCTTCGTTCATTCTCTCCAATGGAATACGGAGCATCCATTGCCTGCCCTACAATCCCCTCGGGAGGGACAAGCTCCGGTGGATCAATACCGATCAAAGACCCCTTGAAATCAAGGCGCAGGGAACCGATAGAATGGAAGAGCTGAAATCTCTTTTTCAGAAGGAGGGAGTCGATGCAATCGTGTACAGCTGAGAAGGCATTTGGCGAAAGCGATAAAAGGATCTCCGATAGAATCGCAGAGCTGAAAAAGGCCGTGATGGAGCAGAGGCCCGGCATTTGCACCGAGCGGGCCCTTATCTGGACGAAGTACTATCGCCGAAGGGCAAACAGGAAAAAACCGGCGCCCATCGCCATTGCCGAGGCCCTCTCCTGCGTCCTTGCGGAAAAGACGGTCAGGATATATCCCCGGGAGCTCATCGTCGGCAATTACACATCGAAACGGGTCGGCGGCTCAATCTTCCCGGAGCTCCACGGCATACCGGTGCTCCTCGACCTTTTCACATTCACCCGAAGGGAAACAAACCCCCTTGAGATCTCGCCGAAAGAAAGACGGAAGCTCATCGGGATCATTCCCTTCTGGCTCTTCCGATTCCTGGGCTTCAGGGCCTTCCGATCGCCGATAGCGAAGGCGAGGTTCATCCTCGATCAGCTCGTTGCCCGCTGGTACCTGATCAATGAATCCGGGGGCATATCCCACTTCGCGCCCGATTATGAAACGCTCCTCGCTATCGGAACCGACGGATACAGGCAAAAAGCTTCGGGGCTCCAGGCCGGGACGGAACCGGGCTCCGGGGAATGGAATTTCTACGAGGGCATAAAGATCATATGCGAGGGACTGGCCCGCTTCGGCGAACGGTACGCGGCCTGCGCCGAGGAAATGGCTTCCACAGTGGAGGATGACGCGCGCCGGCAGGAGCTGATGGACATCGCCCGGGTGTGCCGCCGCGTTCCCCGGTTCAGGGCCCGCACGCTCAGGGAGGCGGTCCAGTCGCTCTTTTTCGCGCAGATCGCCCTGAACATCGAAAGCCTTGACAACTCGGTGTGCCCCGGCCGCATGGACAGTTATCTGTATCCGTATTATATCGAGGACCTTCGGTCCGGGAAGCTGGACCGGGAAGCGGCGAAGGAGGTCCTCTCCTGCCTTTCCGTCAAGATGTCCGAGATCATACCGGTGTTTTCCCGTCACCTGACCAATTTCCACGGAGGGATGTTCAACGGCCAGGTGGTTACCGTGGGCGGGACCGATGAGGCGGGAAACGATACCACCAACGAGCTCTCCTATATCTTCCTGGAGATAATGGACGAACTCAGGATGAGGCAGCCCAATTACCATGCCCGGATGCACCGCGCCTCGCCGGCGCAGTACCTCGGCTCCATCACGGCCATGCTGGCGGCCGGAAGCAATTCCCCGGCCCTCTACGGCGACGAGGCTATCGTCGCCGCCATGGTCAGGCACGGTTACGAACCCACAGACGCGCGGGATTACACCGGCGTGGGCTGCGTGGAGCCTGTGTCCCAGGGAAGGAGCTTCTCGTCGACCGACGCGGCCATATTCAACGTCCCCGGCGTGCTTGAGCTCGCCCTGAACGGTGGACGGCGGTTCGGGAAGATCGCCAGTTCCGGCGCGCATACCATGTCTCCGAAGTTAATGTCTTCCATGGATGACGTTCTTTCGGCCTTCGACACGCAGCTCCGCGCCGTGATGGAGCGCCTCATCCG
Organism: Spirochaetota bacterium; assembly: GCA_017999915.1. Lineage (NCBI taxonomy): Bacteria > Pseudomonadati > Spirochaetota > Spirochaetota bacterium. The sequence continues at coordinate 98,314 of JAGNKX010000008.1, read as the reverse complement.
GGACCTCCGCGCAGTGGAGAGGGCCAACCGGCTCTATCATCCCACGCCGCTGACAAGCATGCTGATCCGGGGTTGCCTCGAGAGCGGCCGCTGCAGCACCGCCGGCGGCGCCCGGTATAACTTCTCCGGGGTTCAGTGCGTGGCGCCGGCAGACACGGGCGACGCCCTCAGGGCCATCGAGAAGGCGGTGTTTCAGGACAAACGGTATACCCTGGCGGAGCTTGTCTCGATCCTGAAGAAGAACATACCCGACGAGAAGGACCGCGTCTATCTCGAATGCATCGTGAAGTTCGGCAACGATGACGACGAAGCCGATCGATGGACCAGGTACGTGGCGGAGACCTTTGAAAAGACCCTCTCATCACAGGGGAAAAATACCAGGGGAGGCGATTATGTAATGGGCCTCTACTCGGTAACGGCCCACGAGTACTTCGGGAGGATCACCGGTGCCCTCCCCCATGGCAGAAGGAAGGGAGAGAGCTTTGCCTCCGGCATATCGCCCCAGAATGGGAAGGATCTCAGGGGACCGACGGCGCTGCTCAACTCGGTGAACCGCCTCGAAACGACAAGGGTCGGGAACGGCCTCAATTTCAACCTGAAGTTCGACCCCCACACCCTGCGGGGCCCCGAGGGGACCGGCGCCCTTCAGGCCCTCATACGGACCTATTTTTCGCGGGGAGGGATGCAGGCCCAGATCAACGTGCTGGACCCGTCGGTGCTTATCGAGGCGAGGAACGATCCGTCGCGGTATCCGAACCTGCTGGTGCGGGTATCCGGATATTCGGCGTACTTCAACGACCTCTCGCCCGCGATGAAGGACGAGATCATCAGGCGGAGCACCCTGGAGACAGGTGAATCGGCGTAACCGTCTTCAATCGATAAAAAACCAGCCTTAGGACGTCCGTGGCGCCTTCAAAACCAAGACTGAAGACCACCGGTATTGATTATTCACGCACCCGCCGGACCACCCGGGCCAGCCTGTCACTGTATAAAGCGCTGGACAGGGGCCTTATGCTTCAATACACTGCTGTCCGATAGCATGCTTATCGTCCCGATCCGGGGGATGGAACTGAAGGATCAGAGCAGCAGCAAAAAGTATGCGGCATGGACGATGCAGGCCGAGGGGGGTGCCATGGAACTAACGATGCCGGAATTGATTATCATCGCCGGGGGTTTCCTGTACTTTATCACCGCGACGCTCTATCTGGTCGAGAAAAACAAGACCTTCGCCCACTTTATAATCGCGGCCTTCCTTTTTTCAACATCAATCTGGCAGATTTACCATGGCTTGGCGATAATGGGGGTAATGCACAACTATCCGCACTTATCTCTCATTCATTTTCCATTTTATTTCTTCAGTATACCCCTGCTCTTTTTCTTTTTCAGGATCCTTACGGAAGATGATTTTACATTCAAGCCGGGACTGCTGATTCATTTCATGCCCGGCATAGCTGCTTTTATCATCCTGATCCCTTTCTACATGCAGACATCTGAAGTCAAGCGGATGTTGTTCACTAACACAATGCAGGCGAGGGACAGGATACCTTCTCAACTTCCCCAGCCTCACGTGCTGCTCGTGCTTGTTGTGATATCGATGGTTTCATATGCCGCATATTTTGCAGTGCGGAGCGTTCCCTTTCTCATCAGGAAACGCCATGCGATGCACCGGATAACGGTTTTCTCTCTCAGTATTATCGCCTCCTTTTATATGGCGATCATAAGCTATGTCGCCATTTTCATCCTGGTCCGCTTTTTTTCCGTTGATCCAGCCTATTTCAAATACATGATCAGAATCATTTCTGTTCTTCTTTCGATTCAGATTTACATCATACTCATTGTTAAAACACGGCACCCGGATTACATTATCCGCATCCAGGCGGAAGCCAAAAAGATCCGTTATGCCACATCCCGCATAACGGGTCTCGACATAGATGGGATAATAACGAGGCTCAATGAACTGATGGTAACCGAGAAAATATTCTGCGACGAGGATTTGACCCTTGCCGGACTCGCCGAAGAGCTTTCAATAACCCCGTACCAGCTTTCACAGATCCTCAACGAACGCCTTAATAAAAACTTCAACACCTATATCAACGAGTTCCGGATCAGGGAAGCGGAAAAAATATTGATAGATGAACCGGAACGGTCCATAACCAGCATCTCATACGCCGTGGGCTTCAATACGCCGGCGACCTTCTACAAGGCCTTTGGGAAGATATTCAGCATATCTCCCATCAAGTACAGGGAAGAATGCAGGGTGACCGCCAAGAATCAGAAGTAAGCGCCCTCCGGGCCAACCAGGCATCTGTCAACAATCATGATTATTGATGCCCCTGCATATTAAAAATCATGATTGGAGAAGACAGGGATCTGCATTTAGTCTACACTCAAAAAACCGGACAGTACCAACGCGGTCATGACACGCACCCCGATGTGAATGCCCAGGGCATACCTGCGGCTCCGCACCTGGAACAGCCGCGGGAAGGCGACGGGACTGCGCGCCCGGGAAGCCTGGTACGAGCGGCCGGCATACGAAGCTCCAACAAACAATAAGCCATAGCAGAGGAGGATCAACATGAAAAAAGTCTTGTCAGATGTACTTATGATATTAATGGCAGTCTCACTTGCCGCCATATCATGCAAAAAAACCGAGGATAACAAAGCCGGCGAACTCCTGACAGTGGCAGCGCTTCCCTACCTGAATATCCCGGCATGCACTCAGGGAGATCTTTACTACGAAATAACGCTCGATTACACTTCCGGAAAAACATACTATCAAATGGGCCAGGAGTATGCGAACCTGATCCTGCAGAAAGTGCCGACATATGAAAAGATCATCGACGCATACCTTTATACCTGGACCTTAAGAGTTTCCTTCAGCAAAATGCTCACCCGGACAAATGACATTAAATCCCAGATACCGGCCGATATCGACCAGGAAATCCAGGGGGTCGCATCAGTCCTTGCAACCGCGGCAACTGATGTCCCCGGTGACGGCAAGCTCTCTCTTACCGAGCTATACATGCTCAGCATTCTCCCCGACATAGTAATCGGCGGATGCTCGGCTGTTTCGGTTTTCGGCGACCTGTCCCAGACCGGAAGCCCCATCGTCGGCAGGAACCTCGACTGGTTCGGCGGCACTCCCTATAACATCCTGTCGCAGGTCCAGGCCGTGGTTACCAGAAAATACTCCTTAGCATCAGGCAAGAAGTCGCTCTGCACGATCGGCTACCTCGGCCATGCCGGTGTGATAACCGGCATCAACAGCAGCAAGGTCTTCGCCGCCATCCTCGTATCGCCCACGCCGACATACGAATCAGCAGGCAGGCGTTCGTACAACCTGGACCTGCGCTCGGCCCTCGAAAGCTGCGACTCGGTGGATGCCGCGGGCAATTACATGATTGACCCCAGCAGGGTATATGCCGCCAGCCACAACCTCATGCTGGCAGATGCCACGACAAGCAAAGTGGTCGAAAACAATCCCATGACCGGCGGGATCAGGGCCCTGAGGACAGATATTTCCGTCCTGAACAACAACATCGCCTGGGGCATCGCCAATGCCGTAGGCGTCGTTAACTCCTACGTGCTGAAGGACAATTACGACAATCATACCGGATCCGCCTACACCTTCAACTCGGCCCGATGGGAGGCGATGAAGACGCAGCTTAACGCCAAAATCGCCGCGAAGGGCAAGCTCGGCGCCCAGGAAGTGAAGGAAGTCATAGGCTTCAACAACGGCGACGGCCCGGGCAATCCCGTGACAGGGGACCTCTACATGAGCGGAAACGTGCAGACCATCATTATCCAACCGGCAACGCTGACGATGGATGTCTTCTTCTATCCGCGGTGCGGCTCGCTCCCGCTGACCCAGACGTTTCAAACGATTCCGATAAATTTTTAACGGAGCGCCTCCCTGCGCCGGACGCCATCCCGCCCGGCGCAGTTATTGCTCCAAAGCCCCGAGATCGCCTGAGGACCCGGGCCGGGTATTCATGAAAAAATCGTCATGGACCGGGACGCCGGTTCCCTGGCCCAGGGCGGGCGATCCGGCCTGCAGCCTACATGGTTTCATTCTCGATGCGTTCAATAGTATTTTTAATCCAGTTGATCCTCATCTGGATTTCCTTCAGGATGTATTCGAACTCGTGCTGCCACAGGAGAAGATGCATTCCGCTGTCCTCCTGCTCCTTGTCTATATAGTTCTCTTCGACGGACAGGTTCTCGGCGGTAAATTCATTCTTCTCCCTGGTGTAATGGTCCAGCCCGGCGCGCAGATAGGCCAGTATCCGTTCCCTGTCGGCCGAACCCATGAATGTGAGTTTCAGGAGAAATTTCTGGAAGCTCATCATTGAAAAGGTGAACTCCATCGGCTCCGCCAGCCATGCCTGAAGCTCATCCTTTCCCTTCCTGGTGATGGTGTAAACCTTGCGGTCCTGCTTCCCCACCAGGGGCTCCTCCTTGAACGTGACGAATCCGTTGTTATGGAGGTGCTTGAGGGCCGGGTAGATCTGGCTCAACGATGCCGTAAAGAAATATCCGGTCGACTTGTCAATAATGGATTTCAGCTCGTATCCGGAAACCGACGGTCTCAATTTGATGAGCCCCAGAAGGACATGATGTAAAACCATAGGCCGCTCTTTTGTTGTGGATTTACGCAATGGACCCCGCACCATGGAGCCCCTCTTGACTTATCATTAACGATCCTTTATGGTCAAATCCTTTTTCTGTTTAACGCGTCACACTGCGGCCGCTTCAGCGCCGCATGACCCTGTCCGACCAGGCGCCGCCCGGAAGGGCCGCAGTGCCCGTGCCCCTTTCTACATGTCTTCCATCGCCATCAGGGCGGCTTGTTCGCCGGTGGCCAGCGCCCCTTCGGTGCAGGCGATGAGGAACAGGTACTCTCCCGACAGGTACAACCCCTTGACGTCGCGCATGTGATCCTTCAGGAGCCCGTGAATGGCGGGGAACTGCCCCGGCGATTCAAGGTTGATCGCCCTGTCGTAGCGGATCATTTCCGTCATGTACGGCTCGTCGGGGAAATCAGGGAAGAATTTCTGGGCTTCCCGGATAACCAGCCTGCGCCGCTCCTTCTCTGCGAGTTTTCCCAGCTCGCCGTCGTGCCATCCGGCGGTGAAACAATGCATCAGTCCTGCGCCCGGAGGGGCCGAATCCATGAGGCCCGCGGCGTCGAAGATCGTGGAAAGGATCGAGTTCTCGCTCCCCGGTATGAACAGCGACAGAAAGTATTGGGGCGTGACCTTCTTTTCAATGGGGAAGATATAGGAATAGGTCGAGCTGTACTTGCAGGTCTCCAGCGGCTTCCTCATGGTGTCGGGAAGGTCCGGGATGAGCTTCCGCGCGAGGTGCGCGTCGGTGGCGCAGATCACCTGGTCCGCCTCGATGTAGCCGTCGCGGGTCTCGACGCCCCTCACCCGCTTGTTATCGATCACTATTTTTTTTACCGGCGTCGAGAGACGCACCGAATCCTTCACCCTTTCGTACAGCCCGGCGGTTATCGAGCCCATGCCGTCCTTCATGACGCACATTCCCTGCATGAGGTGCGTCAGGGCGATGATGTGGGCAATGGTGACATCCTGCGGCCGCGCCAGGACCATGGTCCCGAGAAAGGGGCTGATCACCCGGTCCAGCGCCTCGGGGCCGCCGTGGCGCAGCGTGAATTCCGCCGAGCTCGTGTTTCCCAGCTCGAGGAGCGAATCGAAGTTCTGGCTTTTATTGTCCATTTCGCTCTGGTACTTCCGGATGGCCATTGCCAGCTTGAGAAGCTGGGGGTACGCCTTCAGGGGGAGCCCCCGGAACGAAAGCGTTTCGGGGAGGGATTTGAGCATCTCCCGCGCGCTCCCGACCACGATATAGTGTTTTTTACCCTTTCGCCAGAACCCGTACCTCTGGACCGTATTGTCCAGCACGTCCCCGAGCATATCCATTTCCTTGAGATACCTGAATGTCGTTCCCCATTGCGGCTCGGTGAACCCCGCGCCCAGCGAAAGGTTGAACCCGTTCTTCTTCACGTTCCTGCACCTGCCCCCCGCGACATTGGTCGCCTCCAGCGCGACGACATCGATTCCCTTCTTTTTCAGCGTATAGGTCGCGGACAAGCCGGCGCAGCCGGCGCCGACAACCACTACTTTTTTACCGCCCATATGAATACCTCCTGGTTATAATCACAATTATATATAATATATTATATATAATATCATATATATTCAAGTTTTTTGTGTAATAAATCTTAATTTTTTCCGATTTCGATCGTGATCTTGCATTCCCGAAGCCAACATGCCCCGGACCACAGCTCCGGTGTTTACGCCCTCCGCGGTCAAGGTTTTTCTCTTGGTCAGGCCCCGGGCGGCCTGACCGGCCCGGACACTCCATCAATGCCCCTTCCCTAAAAAATATTGACAGCGCCCTGCTCAGGTGCTAGAACCCCTCCATCGACATCGGCGATCATATCGATGACGCCCTCGTCATGCCTGACGGCCGCTGCGTCATGGTCATATCGTGCATCCGTAACGCGAAGCAGGAGGCGCTCCTCCTGGTCACGGAACCGGGAGGAAGGTTGGGAAAATACGGGAGGAGCGGTAAAGGAGGAACATCATGGCCCTGAAAAAATCGAAGAACAAGATCATCGCCGGGGTGTGCGGCGGCATCGCGGAATGGCTCGGGTGGAACCCGACCCTGGTGCGCATCGTCTACGTGGTAGGATCCATCGCGTCCGCCGCGTTTCCCGGCATCATCGTCTACCTCGTCCTCTGGATCCTGATGCCGTCGAGCGACAGTTGACGGCGTGCCCCCATTCGTGACGTGGGCAATCCGCTGTGACATCGGATCCGGGCTCTCTTTAGGGACGGCTCTTATACTTCTCTCGCAATGTTTTCATTCGATCCGCCGGGATGACCCCTTTTTCCGGATTTGAAAGCACGGCCATGGCCGCTATCGAACAGGCAAGATAATAGAGGATAAGGACGACGAGGTAAGGCAGAGGCCGCTCTTCCGACAGCTGCGCCATGGCCTCCTTTTGAAAGATAAGCATGTAGAGGGGAAGGGCGATGGTTATGGCCGCGTACACCGCGCCGAAGGCCCTTTTCAGGCTGTTTTTATAGGTCAAGAGAATCGTAAAACCGGACGCGCCCATGACGAAGACGGAAAGATATCCCGAACCGAATGTGAAATCAAAAAGAAACCGCGCCTTCGATTCAGGAATATCCCCCATGCCGGTCATGGTGCCCAGGGCCCAGAAGACAAGGGTCGTGAACATGAGGCCCTGGAAGATGGCGGTATAGGTAAAGCCGACTCCGAGGGCTTCTCCCGCCCTTTTCAGGACGGGGTTGCCAGATTTTGCAAGCCAGCTGATGAGGAACAAAACGCCGGCAACAAATGCTCCTATTGGAAGGATGATGAGGATGGCGATTTCTTTCATCCATTCAAAGGTCTGGTTCATCATGACCGTGGCAAAATAACCGGTCACCGAAACAGAGGTAATGATCACGAGGTATCTCAGCATTGAATGCCTCCGGAATGCTTCTATCGTTTATTTCAAATTTACATTGCTGAATCAAAACAAAACGGGTCATTCATGCAACATGTTCTGCCGCATCAGCCATCAGGGAAAAACGTCCTTGCCGGTGATGCAGGACGGAACAGATGGCGGCTTGCCTGAAGCAACGCCGGGCCATGTCAGCAGAAGAACGACGCGCTCAACGCGGTGAGCACCTGCCCGGTATAATAAAAGGCCAGGTTGATCCTGCCGTACCGCCACTGATGCCGGAACCGGTGCAGCGCCAGGATTACATCGGACACATAAAAAAACAGCGCCCCCGCGGTGATGAGCATCGCCTGGGTCTGGTTGAAATAGGTTCCTGAAAATGTCGATACGGCCCTGTTCACCATGAGGCTGATAATGATGACATACAGCAGCACCGGTATCTTCATGTCCCCCAGATGCGGCAACAGGTACCGGTATATGCAGACCGCCGCGGCAGCCAGTACGAGCCCGCTTATCCAATCCGATTCCTGGAACCCGCTGAACAGGGTAAACACGACGATATACGCGATATGGCCCAGCAGGAAGAGGACCAATCCGATCCTGAAGGCTTTCTTCGAGGCGTTCATGAACATGAGGGCCATGTCGCCGCCGAAGGAAAGGATCATGCCCGCCAGAAGGGCCAGGGTGTATTCGGTCCTGAAACAGCCTTCGCGGAGAAACGACATCAGCAGAACCGCCGTCATCAACGTAGACGATATCGGTTTGAAAATATAGATGCCTTTCTGATCGGCGGAAAACTCGGCTCGATGCAGCATTATTAAAACCACGGCCATGACGGCCAGCACCGGAATGAACATAATCATACGACACCTCCATTGATTTGATTGCAATAGGGAACGATCATCGGCCCCTCGCGTAGCACCGCGATCCGGGCGCCGGGATTTTTTTTCAAATAAAAAGAAAGGGTCTCCCCGATATCGCGGCAGGGAACGCAGTGGGCCCGCCGCATCGTTTCCCCGGGCAGATCGCTGTACAAGTATACATCGGCGCGAACCAGTGAGGCCGCCAGTTTCTGGACCTGCCACTGGTCCATCCGGGAAAAGCCGGGCTCGCGGATCAAGTCGAGGAGCTCCCGGGGCGACTGCTTCATGGCCAGGATTTTAATAAAATCGCCGTGATCGGGGACGCCGTCGGAGCACCGTGACACGCAGATAATGACGCCCCGTTCCTTCACGATGGAAGCTGCGGCGCAAATCCCCTTGACCGTCTGGTACAGGTTCTGGTCCAGGGGATAGCCGCCGTTTGACGTTATGACGATATCGAACGGCTCCGCGCACCGGAACATCGAGCACGAGGCGGCCGCAACGGCCCCCTCCCGGTGGGAGGCGACGACATCCCCGCAATAGAATCCCGTTATCTCGTGATTCCTGTTGAGGGTGACGTTGACCGAAAAATCGGGCCTCATCATGAGCGCCGCATCCCTGGCCATCTCGTATACCGGATTGCCCTCCAGGGCTCCCCAGGATGCGCCGCCGTGGCCGATCATGGAGGCGTCATGAAAACGCATGATGGTCCGGATCCCCGCGATTCCGGGCATCACCGCCTTGGGCCCCCCGCTGAACCCCGCGAAAAAATGCGGTTCGATGAAGCCCGTCGTGATGCGGATATCGGCTTCGGCGTAAATCCTGTTGAGCAGCACCGCGGTGCCGTCCCCCAGCGTACCGACAGAGACGAGCCCAGTGGAATCGAATGCGTCATGATTGACGCAGCGGACGGTTCTAACAATCTCATCTCCCAGCAGGGAAGACATTTCTGAATCGGTGCAGGCCCTGTGGGTGCCGCATCCGATCAGGACAGTGAAATTGCCCCGGGGAACATGGGTCAGTTCTTCAAGTATCCATGGCACGATTTTCCCGCTCGGGAGGGGCCTGGTAATGTCGCTGACCACGATAACGACTCGATCATCCCGCGACACGACATCCCGCAGCGTACGCGTTCCCGCAGGGTTTCTGAAGGAACGAAGGGCCGAAGCCTTCTCATCAGCCAGGCCCGGTACAAATGCCGGTTCGATAATGACGGATCCCTCCGGCACTTCAATGTCGATGGATGCGGCGCCATAGGGCAGGCTGACTTTCATATTGTGGACGCGTTGTCCTCTGTGAGATTAATCGTTTCCGGATTTCATGGCAAGGAAAAGCTAAGGCGAGGATGGAAATCCTCGCCTTCACGGCGATTTGATTTAACGGTATCCCCTGCCGCCTCCGCCGCCTCCTCTTTTTTCGCCTTTGGGGCGAGCCTCGTCAACGCGAAGGTTCCTGCCCTCCAGGTTGAATCCGTCAAGGGCGTTCTTCGCATTCTCCGCTTCAGACTGACTCGACATTTCAACAAAGCCAAAGCCCTTGTCGCCGATAATTCTAAAATCGACGATCGTTCCATGCTGTGCGAATAGGTCCTTTAACTGCTGCTCGCTCGCCGAATAACTGATGTTTCCGACGAAAAGTTTGCTCCCGTGCATACCATCCTCCTGTGTGGTCTCTATCGTGCTTAACAATATCCGAAAAAAGGAGATAGTTACATAGGGTCAAAGACCTACATCCTTAGTTACGAACTATCAAGCGTATTTGCTGCAATTATATATTGATGGATAAAATAATCAACAACTTTAATGTTCGATCAGGCAAGGCGCTCGACTTTCTCTATGAACTCCCTCATATGCGCCGGCATATCGGCCGAGAAGGACATCGTCTCCCCCGTGGAGGGATGGGTGAATTCGAGAAAGACCGATGCCAGAAGGAGATACGGCACCCGGTACTTCTCCCATTTCTTGGAATAGATGGGGTCCCCCACGATGGGGAAGCCCTCGGCGGAACAGTGGACCCGGATCTGGTGGGTCCTGCCGGTATGAAGGTCGATGTCGAGGAGAGTGAACAGGCCCAGGCGCGAATTCAAAATCCTTTTCACCGTGAACTCCGTCAGCGCTTCCCGGCCGCCCTCGTCGACGGTCATCTTGTGGCGGTACTTCCGGTGCCTCCCGATGGGGAGATCGATGAGGCCGTGGGCCGCCGCCGGCTTGCCCACGACCAGGGCCGCGTACTTCTTGCGCACCCGGCGGCCGCTGAATTCAGCGGTGAGGAACTGGTGGGAGGCGTCGTCCTTGGCGACGACCATGAGGCCGGCCGTGTCCTTGTCCAGGCGGTGCACGATGCCGGGCCGGGCCACGCCCCCGATGGAGGAAAGGTCTTTTATGTGATAGAGGAGGCCGTTGACCAGGGTGCGGTTCCAGTTCCCCGGTCCCGGGTGCACCACCAGGCCCGCCTGCTTGTTGACCACCACGACGGATTTGTCCTGGTAGACGATGTCGAGGGGTATGTCCTCCGGATCCAGCTCCAGCGGCTCGGGCTCTGGCACGATGACGACGATCAGGTCGTCGGTCTTCACCTTGTAGTTGGCCTTGATTATCTTCCCGTTCACCGTGATGCTGCCGCCCCGAATGAGCTTCTGGATATAGCTCCGCGACAGGTCCTGCTCCAGCGCCGGCGGAAGGAAATGGTCTATACGCTCCAGGTTGTTTTCTTCCGGCACGATTATTTCTATCGGCTCTTCGCTCATGAATGATCTTCTCTCGTTTCCCCCGTGATCCCGGCATGGGCCGGCATTTTGTATACTATTGCGCCGCGGCCATAAATTGCAATCATGTTTCTCGATTTCCCCATGATTTTCTTTTTTTGTTTTGACAAGTAATTATAACCCGTATAAAGATGCCGTAATAAACACCTATCCATTCATTTTTTCTCCGCACCGCGCCTGGCCGGTGCGGCCCTTGCAATTTCAAATAGTGCGTGTTATGTGGTATATCATATGAAACGTCGTTTTCTTCTCATCATACCGGCATGTATCGCCATTATCGCCGCGACCGGCACGGAATCAGCGGCGGACACGATCAAGCTCTTCGAAGGCACCGTCCTGGTGGGCAAGATCATCGAGGAGAACGGGACTGCCATCACCTTCGCCAACGCCTACGGGACGTTCAGCATCAAGCGGATCAGGATAGACGACGTGTACAAGACCAGGTCCTATGAAGAAGACATCGCGGTCCACAGGAAACACAACTTTCCCATCAACGAATACAAGATAAAAAAGAATTACGTCGCCGGCGAGAACAGGAAAGAAGGAAGGAACCGCGAGCTGATCCGCCTGAAAAAGAGAGAAAAAGAGCGCGAGGAGGCTCGGGACAAAGCCGCAAAGCTTGCAAAGACCCGGGAGAAAAAAAAGCGCGACGCCCTGAGAAAAAAACAAATGGCCGGCGACCACTGGATAAGCGGGCGCATCTCCTTCTCCGGGGCTTACCATTACAACCTGGGAAGCTCCGGCAACGCCATGCCTTTCGGATACGCCGGCTACTTCTCCCTTGACCAGGGCCTCGATTTCGCATCGGGGAACCGCCACCCCATGATACCGGGGCTCCGCTTTGAGGGGGGATACGTCTATTTCAAGAGATCATCCTACAGCCTGACGGGATACGTCTTCGGCGGGGGACTGATGTGGGCCTTCCCCTCGATGAAAAACGGCTGGGGCTGCTTTATCCTTGCCCTGGTGCCCGGCGCGTCATACCTGGAGGCGAAGGTCGGCTCCACGATCCCCGGAGGAGGCGGGCGGTCGCGGGGATTTAATTTCTCGGCACAGGGGATCTTCGGATATCAGAAGTCATTCGGCGTCTTTTCCATGTTCATCCAGGCCCGGTACATGTACATAATGGGAAACCATTCATACTTCCACTCCGTCGCGGGTGAATGCGGCTTCGGCTTCAACGCCTGGTGACGCCGGCGGGCGGTTGCTTATTTCCCCTCCACCTTCTCGATGAGGCCCCGCCGCTCCATGTCCTGGAGCGTTTTCAGCTCCGATTCAATGGCCCGCTTCGCTTCCGGGTCCTCTATATCCTGTATGTCTATCTCCGAATCCTCGGCCTTCGGCGTCTCGCTGTCCGGTGTGATCTCAGCTTCCTCCAGCGCTCCGCCTTTCTGTTTCTTCACGACATCGGGCTTTTCTTGAGGGGCCTGCCGGCGAGTTAATTCCCGCTTTTTCTCAACAGGACGCCGTGGAGCCGGTTCTCTCCTCGGTTCGCGGGGCATTGGGCGTTCAACGGCCTTTTTCGGCGAAGCCTTTTTTTCCGGCGCGGCTTTTTTTACCGGCATGGCCTGTTTCCGGGCGGCGGCCTTCTCCTCTTCGGTTTCCACCAGGACATCGCCTGACATGGCGCCGGTATAATCGACGCTTGCCATGACCTCGTTGAACAGGTCCGTGTATTTTCCGAACAGACCCAGGGGCGCGCGGCACTCGACGGCCAGGAAGGTGTCCCCGAATTTTGAAATCATGGTGCGCTGGAGAACCCTTGTCCCCCGGAAGGGATAATCAAAAACGAACATCTTGACCGTCACGTCGCCCCCGCCCGCCATGGCCTTGGTCTCGATTATTTTCCTGAAGGCGACGCCCCGGGACTGCTTCTTCTTCCAGCCGTCCCAGGTGAGCGCATCGCCGTCGCCGGCCCGGTACGCCGTGACCGCTATCTCGGCGCCGGGCAAGGCGCCCCGCTTCAGCGTCATGAGGTGCCTGTCGCCGTCCTCATGGTACGATCTCTTCCAGTCCCGGGGAGCGGCGATGCTGTAGCGGTAAACGCCGTCGGCATAGCGCTTCAACTCTTCGGCGCGGGACGCCGCCGGCGACACCATGACAATGACGAGGGACAGAATCAACAGCTTATTCATAGAAATTTTTCACCTGTTTACGTGGATGCGCGATTGAGCCCGACCGCCGGATACCCGCATATGTGAGCACGACCATCCGGGCGAGTCAATAACATTTTGCTGGTTGACAGGGCGCCATGACATATGGTAGTCTTACCGCAATGCCGCCATCGTCGATATTCGGCATGACCCGATTCACACGGGCCGTACGGGAAACATCAGCACCCAATCGGGAGGTATGCCATGAAGATATCGGTACTCAACGGGAGCCCCAAGGGCGACATGAGCATTACGATGCAATATGTCCGCTACATGGAGAAACAGGTTCCCGGCATCCGCATGACGGTGCACGACATCTCCCTGAGGATCAAGGCCCTGGAAAAGGACGCCGCCTCCTTCCGGGCGGTCATGGACGACGTCAGGTCATCGGACCTCGTCCTGTGGGCCTTCCCGCTCTATTACTTTCTGGTTCCGTCGCAGTACAAGCGCTTCATCGAGCTCATCTTCGAAAGAAAGGCGGCGGCCGCCTTCAGGTCGAAATTCACCGCGGTCATAACGACATCGATCCATTTTTTCGATCACACGGCCCACAACTACATGCGCGGCCTCTGCGACGACCTCGCCATGAAGTTCGCCGGATCCTTCTCCGCTTCCATGTACGACCTGGTGAGAAGCGCAGAGAGGGAGCGATTCCGGAAGTTCATCGCCGTCATGCTCCAGAGGGTCTCGGCCGACGCGCCGGCTTCACGGGCCTACGTTCCCGTGAAAGGGAAGATGTTCCCCTACAGGCCTTCCAAAACGAAGAAAACCGTCGACCCCGGGAGCAGGAACATCCTTATCCTGAGCGATGCCGGCGGCGCCTCCTCCAACCTGGCCCGGATGGTAGAGCGGCTCCGGTCGTCCTTTGCCGTCGCGCCGCAGGCTTACAATCTCCACGATCTCGACATCAAGGGCGGGTGCCTGGGATGCATTCAGTGCGCCTACGACAACACCTGCGTGTACGGCGACAGCGACGGTTTCCACGAGTTCTACGAGACACGGGTAAAAAAAGCGGATATCATCTTCTATTGCATGGAGACCAGGGACCGGTACATCTCGTCCCTGTGGAAGCGCTTCATCGACCGGACTTTTTACAACAACCACACCCCCGTGCTGGGGGGAAAGCAGATCGGCTTTCTCGTGTCAGGGCCCCTGAGCGAGCTCTCATCACTGAGGGAATTTCTCCAGATCTATCCGGAATTCCAGCGCGCCAACCTGGTCGACATCGTCACCGACGAATGCGGCGATTCAAAGGAGCTGGACCGCCGGATACAGGCCCTGGCGGGCTCCGCCGTATCCCTGGCGGAAAGCGATTATGTCGGCCCTTTCACCTTCGGCACCGTGGGCGGGTGGAAGATCTTCAGGGACGAGATATGGAGCTGGATGAGGTTCCCCTTCATCGCGGACCACACCTATTACAAAAAGCACGGGATGTATGATTTTCCGAGGCGGAGCCCCGGGCGGAGCCTTGTCAACGGCGCCCTCGCCATGATGGTGAAGATACCCGGTTTCAGGGACGTGGTGTACAAGAAGCGCATGAAGGAAGAGATGCTCGCTCCCTTGAAGCGCATATTGAAGAGGGAATAGCGGCGCCCCTACCTTCGCTTCGCCAGAAGCGCCTCGATGCGCTCCAGGAGGTCATGGCCGTTAAAGGGCTTGGTGATGTAATCGTCGGCCGATTCCAGGCGGTCGTCTTCCATCTCGCCCGGCTCCATGCGGGCCGAAAGAATGATGACCGGCACGTTTTTCAGATCGCCGCTCTCCCTGATCCGGCGCATCATCTCGTAGCCGCTCATCACCGGCATCATCACATCGGTTATGATGAGGTCCGGTCTCAACTCCGCGGCCATCGCCAGACCCTCCCGGCCGTTCCGGGCGCAGCGGACCGCGTACCGGCGCTCCAGCAGGGTGAGCAGGTACTTGCGCATGTCGGCGTTGTCCTCCACGATCAGCAGCGTCGCTTCCGGCTTGGACGGCAGCGCCGGCGACGGCGGTTGCTCCGCGTCAACCTGCGCTTCAGCCAAGAACCGCACCTCCGCGGCGCGCTGCATCAGGAGCTCGCGGTCGCCCTCGCCGCCCGGCTCCACGAACTGCACGCCCGGGACGCGCTCAAGATGCTTTCTCCCCTTCGGCAGCAGGATGGAAAAGACGGTCCCGTGGCCGACCGGATTATCCGCGACATAGACGCTCTTCACGGATATGGTGCCGCCGTGCATCTCCACCAGTTCCCTCACCAGGGAGAGGCCGATGCCGGAGCCCTCCTGTTTCCGGGCGGTGGCCGCGTGGGCTTGGCCGAAGCGGTCAAAAATGATGTCCAGGTTCTCCGGCGGAATGCCCGATCCGTTGTCCTCGAATTCGATGAAACAGCCCCGGTCATCGTCCATGACGCTAATGGTGACAGCGCCGCCCGGCTCCGTGTACTTGAAGGCGTTGGAGAAGAGATTCATGAAAACCTTGTCCATCTTTTCAGCGTCAAAACAGAGCTTGATGGGCTCCCTCGAGACGGCCACGCGGATCGACAGGCGCCGGGTTTCGGACGCGGGGCGGACCGAGTCGACGTAGGACCTGATGAAGGCCACCACGTCCTGCTCGGCAGCCACCAGCGGCATGCGGCCCGATTCGAGCCTGGCGAGATCGAGGAGGTTGTTGACGAGCTTCACCAGGCGCGCGGCATTGCGCTCCACCGTCACGAGGAGGGCGCGGTCGATGGCGACGCCCTGGTCCCCCCTGAGGGCCGACTGGACCGGCGCCAGGATCATGGTGAGGGGCGTCCGTATTTCATGGGATATGTTGGCGAAGAAGCTCGATTTGACGCGGTCCAGCTCCTTCAGCTTCGCATTGGCCTCCTCGAGCTCCCCGGTCCGGTCGTAGACCATCTCCTCCAGGTGCTGCGCCAGTTCGCGGTTCTTCTCCATCTCCTCCTCGGCGAGGCGAAGGGCCCCGTCGTTGATCCTGAATATATGGTAGGATATGATGCTCACGAACATGATGGCTATGACATTGTCGATGATATAATCGCTCAGGAAGAAAAGCGACAGGCCATACAGGTCCATCGCCCTGAGACAAAAAACAATGAATACGGCCATGTTGACGGCGCAATACACGAAAATGCTGATCCTGTATCGGGACACCACGACGGGGGTCAGCACCAGGAGTCCGATGACATACACGATGGTGTCCAGGACTATCATCCGCTCCTCATTGATATCGAAAAACATGGACGCCCACACGCTGATCAGGCATATGCAGAGGACCAGGTGTGCTGAAAGGCTGAACCTTCCGGACTTCAGCAGGTAGACCGATATGCCCATGAAAAGGATTCCCGAAACCAGGGGGGAAATGACTTCAACGCTGGCGTTATTGCGCAATGTATTGGTGAAGATGATGATAAAAATGAAGGCTATGATGACAAAGCTGACCCGCAGAATGAGCCTCGATTTCTGCTGGATGACGTAATCCGCCTGCTTATACTGCCGTAAAAAGTAATCCGATACCTTATGCAGCATCTATTGCCTCGGATGGATCGAGCGTAGGGTGGAACAGTTGAGCGTCATACGGCACATATTATATCCGGCTGACATGGGTATCCCTCTTAATAAAAAATACCAATACATGAACCGATGTCAATAAGAATATCTGCAGCCGCCGCTCCGCCGTTATTAAATACCCCGCAGCAAGTTACGGGGTATTTTGACGCATATTGTTTTCCCATCATAAAGCCCGTAACCCATCAGGAATTCAACATGGTGACCCTGTTTTCCATGTGATCGGCCATGCGGGAAACCTCTTCCGACAGCCTTTTGAGGTTGATCAGCACTTCGGAGTTGTGCTGCGTGATTTCATTCACTGAGGATATCGACTTCACGATCTCTTCCGAGGCCACCTTCTGCTCCTGGGAGGCGCTCTTAATTTCGCTGGAGCGGTCTTTCACCATCCCGGCCTGGCCGTTGACCCGCCGGTTGATCTCGTCCTGCTGCGCCATGGAGCCGGCTATCTCGTTGATCTTGCCGTTCATCGTCGCGACGCCGTTGATGATCCTGCTGATGTCCCCGACCATGTTGCCCATGGTATCGGAGCCCTTCGATATCTCGCCGATGTTGACCTTGATCAGGGTATCGATCTCCTTCAGGCTCGTGGCCGTCTGGTCCGCGAGCTTCGAGATCTCGTCGGCCACGACGGCAAAGCCCCGGCCCGCGTCGCCGGCCCGGGCCGCCTCGATGGCGGCGTTGAGCGACAGCAGGTTGATCTTGTCCGATATGGAATTGATGATCTCGATGATGCTGGTCATGCGCGTTGAGCCGTCATAGATCTTGGTCATGCTCTGCTGCATTGAGTTGAGGGACGTCTCACCGGACGTCGCGTAGGCGGATATTTCGTTCACCACGCCAATGCTTTCCTTTATCTTGTCGCCCATCTGCGAGACGGTCTCCGAGAGATTGCCGAGCTGGTTAAGGAACGCGGAAATGGCGTCATACTGGGCCGCCGCGCTGCCGGCGTTATGGTCCGTGGAGGATGATATCTCCTCTATGGCGGCCGTGATCTCCTCGGCCGAAGCGGCCTGGCTCTGGAAATTTTCGGAAAAGGTGATGGTCGATGTCCTCATCTCGGTCGAGGACTTCGCCAGAACTGCGGATGATTCCCTGACCGACTCGAGAAGAGACTGTATCTTTTCATAGTTCTCCCTGTTCAGCCGGGCCTCTTTTTCCGAGCGCTCAATGGCCTTTTCGGTGATCGACACGATAAGGTATGACAGGATCATGACGAAGGTGAAGGTGAAGATCGACACCACGACGCCCAGGGTGGCGGACTGGAGACTCAGCTCGTCAAGCTTCTCCCTGACCAGGGTGAAAAACACCAGGTCGCCGATGATGAAAAAAGCCGTTATGCCGAAGAGCCACTTCTTGGAGCAGAACAGGGCCGCCTGCACAACTATGACGATCATGAGGTAGAAATAGGTGGTATAGGCGGTGTGGGGGTCCTTCCCGAGCTTTGCGAACTGCGCCACCGCGAGGAGCAAGGCCACCATTGCCGTGAGATAATTGGCGGTTCCGCTGTAGCGCCCCTTTCTCAGCATCACCAGGCCCGATATCTCTATGAGGATGAGGATACTGATGGCGGTGACCGATCTCATGTAAGAAACGGGCTGTACCGTCAGGTACACCGAGATCATCACCAGCAATACCAGCATGGTGGTCAGGAGATAATAGTACAGGGCAAGGGCCTTCCGCTGGGTGATATAACTCTTATCGGCATATCGAGTGGCAATGAACGAGGAAAGTGTACGGAAAAATGACATCGATGTTCTCCTGATATACGAGTTTGGTCACGTAATTGTTTTTCTTCAGCATTGCGGAGATGGACAGATCCGGGGTATTGTTTAAAAAAATAATGGTCGGTTTACGAAAGGCACCTGCCAGCTTGAGATACTGCTCCCTCCGAGCATTGATAGATCCACATCATATCGCCGGGTTAGAATTTTCAATGATAATATAATCTGCCGTTAACTTTTTCAGTATTGCGATCCCTTCAATTAACTGCACTAAATCATGAAAATGTTCTGGACAAAGCCGGAGGGGATAAGCCTATTCAAGAATAGCGGCCGCTCTTAGGGCCGGTCGCTTATAAACCGCCCACGAGATTGGGACAGGGCCGGGAGCGGATCTGTAACAATCATCATAGCGGCGGTTTCAGATAGATCGACAAAAAATCTTTGAAGGAACGGCACCGTGGCATCAGCGCAGGCATTCGCATCGCTCATCAGGGGCAGGATTAACCGGATCAGCGCCTATATCGTGACGCTCTATTACCTGGAGATCGTGTTTCTCATGTTCGGCCTGCTCTTCCTCTACGGCAAGGGGGTCGCCATAGCCGCCGGGGTCATTCTCTCCCTTCTCCTGACCTATCACATCATCCAGCTCTTTTTCGGGAAGAGCCTGCACCGGAAGCTGCAGCTCTGCCTTATAGACGTCCACGCCGCCTTTGCCGCGGGATACCTTTTCTACAGCGCGGTCCAGGGAATCGACACGTCGCCGGCGGCGCTCCTTATCCTCGTGACGAGATCCCTCCTGCTGGCCTGCGAGCTTCCCCTGCTCATCTGCCTCTCCGGCGACGAAGGCGCGGAGGCCTTCCGCTAGGGAGCGGCGTCACTTCGAACCCTTCGGCTCCCGTATCTGGGGATAGGCGATGGAGGCGTATTTCGGCTGCCTGAGAAAATTCCTCAGCTTGAACAGCGTGTTATAGGGAAGATCGACCGCGGCCATGTTCGCCAGCTCCGGCGTGATGTAGCCGCCCGGCTCGCTGTGCATCTGGTAGGTCACCATCACGTCTCCTCCGCTCAGCGGCTTAAAGGTCCACAGGGCGTTCATCCTGGGCACCCTGACCCTGTCGGGAACCGGCGGGATAAAATCGGCCTTCCCGGACGTGCGCAGCGTCACCGTCAGGGTTTTCGGGTCCTGGGCGATGATGGAGTATGATATGAGGTCGCGGTTCGTCACCGGCCAGGGGGCCCTGGTCACGGTATAGGTGTAGCGCTCGTAGAGATTGACCGTTTTCAGGAGCCTCGCTTCGACCACTTCGTGCATCCAGGTCGTGTAGGTCGACGGGTCGTCGAACACGGCCACCAGGCTGGCGAGGCGCGTCTGCTTCAGGTACATGATCCCCTTGAACTCCTGGAACCTGGACCCGGCCACGTCCCTCACGTACACCTCGATGCCCGCGCCGCTCTTTTTAAGCTTCCAGTCCGCCTGGGCCGAAGCGTCGGCGGCCCAGAGGCCGGATATCATCAGCATCACCGGGAGTAACAATTTCAGTTTAATCATACCAGTTGCTTTTCTACCTATAGAAATAAAAATGGGCCGGGTTTATATCAGGACACCCGCCAGTCTCATCCGGGAATACTTTGCCTGAACAAGCGCAATTCCCGGAACGGTCTTTTATTAGATGGGGTTAGTTTATCATTGGCTCTTCAATGACCGAATACATTGCCGCCGCGTAGCGGTCTTCCTTCACGACATTCCTGAACTTCAGCATCGTCAGGAACGGCAGGTCCACCACGGAGAGGTTTAAGAGCGCCAGCGGAAGAGGACCGCCCGGGTCCGTGACCGTCTGGTACACGACCATGACATCGCCCGATTTCATCGGCCTGAAGGTCCAGGAGGCCTTCATCATCGGAATCCTCAACCGGCCCTTGTGCGGCGGAATGAAATCTGGCTTGCCGGTGATGGCTATGGTCACGGACAGGTCCCCGGGGTTCTGGTTCATGAGTGAATACACGATCACGTCCCGGTCCCTGGCGGGCCAAGGGGCGTGGGTGACGGTATAGGTGATGCGCTCCTGCACGTTCATGAACTTTAAAAGCCTCGATTCCGTGCAGTTGTGCATCCACCGGGTATAGGAGGCCGTATCGTCAAATGTCGCGACCATGCTCGACAGCCGCACGCCCTTGACATACATGACCCCCCTGAATTCCTTCAGGCCGGATCCGGGATAGTCCCGCAGAAAGGCGTTGATGCCGTCCTGCCTTTTCTTCATTTGCCAGCCGTCATCCGCCGCTGCCGCGCGATCAACCTGCTGGAACGCCGCGATTAAAAGAAGGGGAAGAATTGCTCTCAGTATTCTCTTCATCTTGCCGGGTAATACTCCTCTTGAAAATTGACGCCGCATCGTACTGCAACGGTCGTTCTGTATATATTTATAGACAGAGAAACCTGTATTTGGGTTCCAATTTTTTACATGTTATCAGCAACGGCCGCGCCGAATTCCGAGCACTTCAGCAGCGTGGCCCCCTGCATCTGCCGCTCCAGGTCGTAGGTCACCTTCTTCTGCTGGATGGTCTTCTCCAGCGCCACGATCAATCGGTCGGCGGCCTCTTTCCATCCCAGGAAGCGAAGCATCATCTCGCCGGAGAGGATGAGCGAGCCGGGGTTGACCTTGTCCTGGCCGGCGTATTTCGGCGCCGTGCCGTGGGTCGCCTCGAACACCGCCTCGCTGTCGCCGATGTTGGCGCCCGGCGCCATGCCCAGGCCGCCGACCTGCGCCGCCAGGGCGTCCGAGAGGTAGTCGCCGTTCAGGTTCGGCGTGGCGATGACGTCGTACTCGTCGGGCCGGAGGATCACCTGCTGGAACATGGCGTCGGCGATGCGGTCCTTGATGACGATCTTCCCTGACGGGACCCTGCCGTTATGGCTCTTCCACAGCTCGTCCTCGGTGATGGTCCTGTCGCCGAACTCCTCCCGCGCCACCTCGTAGCCCCAGTCGCGGAAGGCCCCCTCGGTGAACTTCATGATGTTCCCCTTGTGCACCAGGGTGACGGTGGAACGGTCGTTGTCGATGGCGTACTCGATGGCCCGCCGGACCAGGTTCTTGGTGTTGGTCACGCTGATCGGCTTGATCCCGATACCGGCGTCGGCCGGAATGTCCGATCCCATCTCCTCGGTCAGAAAATTTATGACCTTGCGGGCCTCCTGGCTCCCTTCCTTCCACTCGATGCCGGCGTACAGGTCCTCCATGTTCTCCCGGTAGATGACCATGTTCACCTTTTCCGGCTCCTTCACCGGGCTCGGCACGCCCCTGAGGTAGCGCACGGGCCGGACGCAGGCGTAGAGCTTGAGCCTCTGCCGCAGGGTCACATTGATGCTGCGGATCCCGCCGCCCACGGGCGTGGTGAGGGGCCCCTTGATGGCCACCTTGTAAGCGCAGATCTTCTCCAGTGTGGCGTCCGGAAGCCAGTGGCCCGTTTCCTTGTAGGCCTTCTCGCCCGCCAGGACCTCCATCCAATCGATCTTCTTTGCGCCGCCATAGGTCTTTTCAACGGCCGCGTCCAGGGCTATTTTCGTCGCGCGCCAGATGTCGGGCCCGGTGCCGTCCCCTTCGATGAAGAGGATCACCGGGTTATCGGGCACGGATATCTTTCCTTTTTCGTATTTGATGACTTGACCGCTCATGACATTCCTTTTTGACAATAATATGCAAACAAGGGACAACTATGAAAATTCGGACTATTTTTGTCAAATCTCTATTAAACTTGCTGTATAACTTAATGATCGACGATATTTGCCTGAGCCTTCAGCGGCGGGGGCAACTATTAAAACTTTAAGTAATGATCCAACAGGTCGATTTTTTAAAGCTGGACAATGATCAATTACTTCTTATTCCTTGACAAATCTTTTTTTATTCAATACCTATCTGTATAAGGGGAAAGATCCGGCAAGGCTCATCCCGGGCATACCGGCACCCAACCATACAGAGAGGAGGCCGTGCCATGACAATCACCTACGACAACCAGGAAGCCAGGGAATATTTCGAAGACGTCCAGGGTTACTACCAGGGCGAGGAAAAGATGGAGGATGTCACCCCCATCGGCAAGCGCCTGACCGATATCCGCACCATGCAGAAGATGTCCCTCGAGCAGTTCGCCAGGATATCGGGAATAGCCCATGGCAAACTGAAGGACATCGAGGAACAGAGGATGCTCCCCGACCTGGGCACCATCGTCAAGCTCTCAAAGGCCCTCCGCATCGGCACGAGCTTCCTCCTCGGCCAGGAGTCCGGCTACAGCTACTCCCTGGTGCGCAAGGCGGAGCGGCAGAAGATCAAGCGCTTCTCCTCCGGCTCCACGGAGCGGCCCAACTACCAGTACCAGTCCCTCTCCCGCGGGATCAGGGACAAGCACATGGAGACCTTCCTCATCACCCTCTCTCCCGACGCCGGCAGCGGCGAGCTGTCACGGCACGAGGGCGAGGAATTCATCGTCGTGATGGAAGGGTCCATCAAGGTGATCCTGGGGAGCAAGGAGGAGGTCCTGAACGAAGGCGACAGCATCTACTATCACGCCACCATCCCCCACAACGTGATCAACGCGGCGGGAAAGGGGAACGCCGTCATCATGGCGGTGATCTATACGGGATAGGGCGCTTCCCGGCCGGCTTCAGCGTCCTGCTTCGGCTGAGACCGGCCGCGGTTCAAGAGAAGCTATTTTGAAAAATTGACCGTGTAGAGGGCCGCCAGGGTGATCCCCCAGAGATGGTCCATGTTCTTCGTGTAGGCTTTTTTTAGATACCGGCGATTGATATACTTATACACATAGTTCAAGCCCGTGAACATGTCGGAGTCAAGGCTCGTTTCACTGTAATTCGCAAGGTAGTTCTTCAGGAACTGGTAGCGGCACCCCAGTGACAGCGTCACGGGCGCCTTTTCAAACACATAGGCGAGGCCGAGGGATGTATTGCCTCCCCAGACATTGAGTTTGACCCTGGTCGTGTATCTGCTGGCCTCCAGGTTCAACTCCGTATCCGCGCTCCATCCGCTTTCCCTGTTTATGAGGTCTGACCTCATGTAAATGCCGGAGACGTTGAACAGGAGAAAAAAGTTGGCGCCCAGGGGAGCCGTAAATCCTACGCCGAGACCGGGCCCGTATGAAACAAAGCCGTAGTTGTAAGTCCCCTGCGAGTAATACTGGGGATCGCCGGCGGTGATTGGCAGGATGCCATAGGAACGGCTGTTCCCCTTTTCCTTGACGCTCTGCACCTTGAATCCGACAAAGACCTTGAAAAACGACACCGGCGCATAGGACACGGTGGTATCGAGGTCATACTTGAACATGTTCTTTGTGTGGAAACTCTCCTTGGACACACCGGACAAATCATAAAACCCGGCGCTCATCCTGTAGTGGGACCCGCACAGGAACAGGGCGGATATGCTCCACTGTTTATTTATGCCAAGTGTCACGACCGGGCCATAGATCGGCGCGGGGTTCAGGGTAAACTTGCTCTTGGCGGTGAAGGGCAATGATTTTCCCGAATCAAGGTCTTTCAGGGCATAATCCCACCAGGCATACCAGCCGGTGACGCCTACAGTAAGGCTCGTGGAATGGGCGGCATGGGGGACGATCAGAAGCATCGAAACAGCGGCAATGAAGGCCATAAGCGTTTTTTTCATATTGCATATCCTCTCTATCTTTTATTAATTATCTGCCAATGCCAATATGGATTATCATCCCCGGTTGGATTATTTTAATGAACCGCGCCCTGTGAATCAATCATTTTATCGGCTGTCCTCCGATGCGTGACCTGTTATGCTCCTATACCCATTGGACGTTAACCAAAAAATAGTACCCCACCATAATGCAATTGGTTATTATCAAATGACCAATGGTGTTATGCTGAATTTCACAGATTCCAGACAATGCAACCATGGCTCCTGGTTATTTACTTTCAATTACCGACATTGTACATTATTAATGAATATAAAATTTAATATAATAAAGCACCCGTACAATTTATCTTTCAGCGGAGAGCTATCATGAACAATTACTACCCGGACGTGACGATCCCAGGGATTTTCAGAAACAGGGTTTCTTATTACAGGAATGATGTCTTTTTGAAAAGCAGGGGACCCGATTTCTGGATAGACCTCTGCTGGGAAGAGGCCTATATCAAGGCAAACGCGATCTCCTCCTATCTTATCAATTACGGCGTAATGCCGGGCGACAGGATCGGCATTTATTCGGAAAACAGGGCCGAATGGATCCTGGCGGACCTGGGAATTCTTTCCACCGGATCGACCGATGTGACCATTGATCCCTCATGCTCGGCTTCGGAAGCGGCTTCCATCATCATTGACTCGGACATACGGATCTGCTTCTGTTCCGGCAGAAGGCAGGCGGAAAACCTCCTCTTGGTGAGAAGCGGGCTCCCCGCCCTGGAACAGATCATCGTTTTCAGCCATGGAGACTATAAGCAGGTCCCGGTGATCACCCTTGACCGGCTGATACAGGAAGGACTGGCAAACGACCGGAGCGAAGATATCGAGACCCGCATCCGGTCGATCGACCCCGGGGATATCATGACCGCTATCTACACGATGTCGCCCTCGGGACACCCGAGAAAGATCACGCTTTCCGCCGATGACATACTCCGGGAGCTGCGCGGTGTCACCGGGCTCCAGCCGAACCTTATCCGGGACGTGGTCCTGTCGATGCTTCCGCTCTCCCATCCCCTTGAGCGGATCCTCGGCTATTACCGCGTCATGCACGCCGGGGGGACCATCGCCTATTCCCGCGGCACGGACAGGCTCGCCAGGGACCTTTCCGATATCCGGCCCACGGCCATGGTCTGCACGCCCCGCGTCGCGGAAAAGCTCTACGGGATCATCCAGGAGATCGCCTCGAAGTCGCCGGCCCTCAGGATGTTCATGTACAGGTGGGCGAAAAAAACCGCGCTTGAAGCCGCGCCCTTTTTTGACGCGGGCCGGCATCTTCCGG
The DNA here is from genome assembly GCA_017999915.1 of Spirochaetota bacterium. Classification (NCBI taxonomy): domain Bacteria; kingdom Pseudomonadati; phylum Spirochaetota; species Spirochaetota bacterium. The sequence continues at coordinate 72,774 of JAGNKX010000008.1, read as the reverse complement.
GAATGCTGAAAAGGAAATACGCCCTGGCGGGCAGCCATGTTTTCCTGCCGGTGCGGGCCGCCGCCGGCATCGACCGGCTGGGGGCCCTTTTCATCGGTGAAGCGCCGGTCCCGGAGGTGGTGCGGAACTTTTTCATCGGCCTGGGCCTCTACATGGTCCCGGTGGGGAGCCTCGCCGACACTTCCCAGGGACCGCCGGCGATGCACAAAAAGGCCGCCGGCGACTATACACCGGCCGGCGCAAAGAGCCGGTTCAGGGCACGATAACAATCGCTTTCCAGCGGGGCGTTTCCCGCGTCATGGTCCGCAGGTCCTCCCTGCCAGGGAGATCGTTAAATCGTTATTTTTATTAAAAATATATTGATATATTCCCGCATCCGGTGGATCTGTACCGCCAGCGACCCGGCGTGCGCCGATCCATACCATCGATTTCCGGAGAAAGCCCATGAATACACCCGCTCTCATGAAAGGGAAAACGTGTCTCATCACCGGCTCCACCAGCGGCCACGGCCTGGCCGTCGCAGAGGCGCTCCATGGCATGGGAGCGGACATCATCCTCCACGGCCCCACCCGGGAGGCCTGCGAGTCGGTCCGGGACAGGTTCCGCTCCCTGGCGGGCGCGGTGGCCTGCGATTTTTCGTCCCGTCAGGACATCGCCCGGGGGGCAAAGGAAGTGCTCTCGTGGAAGCGACCCATCCACGTCCTGGTGAACAACGCGGGGATGGTGAGCCAGCGCCGCGCTCTTTCCTCGGACGGCGTCGAGATGACCTTCGCGGTGAATTACCTGGCCATGTTCCAGTTCACCCTGCTCCTCCTGCCCGGCCTCATCACGGCGGCGCCGGCGCGGATCGTGAACGTTGGATCCGACGCCCACGTGCTCTCCTCCCTGGACCCGGAGGACATCGACGGCGGAAAAAAAGGCTATTCCGCCATGGGCGCCTACGGCAGGTCAAAGCTCGGGGTGGCCTATTTCACGCAGGAGCTGGCGCGGAGGCTCGGCGGGACCGGCGTCACGGTGAACGCCGTTGACCCGGGGCCCATGGCGACCAATATCGCCAAGAAGCCGGGGCTTCTGCCACGCGTGGCGGACGCCATCATCCAGCTCACCTTTCCCACTGCCGCCAGGGCGGCCCGCACCGCCATCTACCTGGCGTCGTCCCCCGAGGTGGAGGGAGTGAGCGGAAAATATTTCCGGTTCATGAAGATGAAGGAGCCGAAGCTGAAATCGGGCCCGGATTTCCACGGCCGCCTGTGGGAGATCAGCGCCTCCATGACCGGGGCGGATTACCGCGGATAAAAAAACCCCGGGGTTCGGCTCCGGGGTCTTCATTCCTCTATCAAAGACTTTTATAAATCCTTTCTCTGCAGCCGGCTCCACTGCTTGAAGAATTTCCCGAAGAGCTCCCGGGACTGGCGGATCACCTCCGATCTCCAGGCAGGCGATTCCGGATAGAACATCTCCGTCACCATTGTCCGGATGGCCCGGCGGTCGTCGTCGCTTGCGTACCCGTTCCGGGCCCCCTGATTGCTGAGGATGAACGTCTTGAGCGACTTCATGCCGCCCATCATGGTCTGGCTGTCCAGGGTCCCGAATTCAAAGGTGATGGGAAGTACCGGAGTACCCCGGACCAGGGAGTAAAGATAATAGCTCAGATCGCCGGTGTTCTGGTAAAAATCCTTGTCCGTCGACCAGTCTATGGGATGGCCGGGAAAAAGAGATGCCAGGACCTTGTTCTTCCTGTCATCCAGCGACGTCAGGAAGAGATGAAGATAGCCGCGCTTTCCGTAGCCGCTGTGGAGGTCGATATGGGCCGCGAAGCGGTACCGCGCCATGATGGAGGAGAGGATCCTGGTCATCTCCGCTATCTGGGGCTCCTGTTTCTTGCCGCCGTAGAAGATCCCCTTCGGGGACTGGTACTGGCCGCTGACGACGCCATCCATGAAATCCTTTTTGCTCATGGTCAGGTTATACCACACCAGCTTGAGGGTGAGGATCGCGTCGGAGATAAATCCCGCCGACGCCTTTCCCCCGGGCTCCAGGAGGGAGCGCATCTTTTCGTACCCGGCGTTTTTCGCATTGTACACCTTCGGGTCCGCGCTGCAGTTCCTGTTCAGGTCAACGTTCCCCTCGGTGCAGCGCCCGAAGTGCTTCATGCCGTAGGGATTAACGGCGTGAAACACGACAACGCCCATGGTGTCCATGTCAAGTGTGGGGAACACCTCCTTGAAGAAGAGGTCCAGCACCGCGTTGCCGGCGTATCCTTCTATGCCGTGGACCCCGGCGGTAATGATCAGGAGCTTTTCCTGCCTTTTCGTCGCCGGCACGTAGAGGTAATCCATCACCAGGTCCCTGTCCGTGGCGGACGGCACGGCATAGGCCCCCCGCACGGCGAAATCATAGCGGGCCGCGGCTTTCTGGGCGTGGGCCAGGAAGTTCATCCTGCAGTCGCGGTAATTGTTCTTAAAGTAGGAAAGATCGGAGTCCTGCACCTTTATGCTATCGTCCCACCGTGAGCAGGCGGTGCAAAGGATCAGCAGGGCGAAAACGGCTTTTTTCATTGGACACTCCAGGCAACAGTTAATTTCCATCCCACTGTGGGTGGAATTCCGCCCTTGTCAACTGAATTGGCCGGAGGGATGACAAAAAAGATTCTATGCTTTTTTCAGCAGGGATTCGGCGTAGGCCCGGCCCACCGGGAGCTCCGTATCGTCATTGTCCCTGAGGCGCAGGCGGTAGCGGCCGTACTGGACGTGGGATATGCTGTGAATATAGGCCCTGTTGATGATGTGGCTCTTGTGGATCCTGATGAACAGGTCCGGCGGGAGGCGCTCGCTTATCTCCTTCATGAGGAGCGGCACCTCGATGTCCTCCACCCCGGTGTGGATCACGATATTCTTGGCGGACGACGTGATATAGATGATATCGCTGAAGGCGATGGAATAGGCCCTGTTCCGGTCACGGATGGTGAGGCCGGAGGCCGCGGTCTTCCTGACGTTCCGCAGCTTCAGCATGGTGCCCACGCGCGCGTGGAGCTCGCTGATGCGGAAGGGCTTCACGATGTAATCGTTGGCCCCGGCCTCGAAAGCTGCGTCTATGTCCGCCATCATGTTCTTTGCCGTGAGCATCACCACCGGGAGCCGCTCCGCCGACCGGGTTGCGCGTATCCTCCGGCACACCTCGTACCCGGACATGACCGGCATCATTATGTCGAGGAGCACGAGCTCGATGGTATCGTCACGGTCGATGAGATCGAGGGCGCTGATCCCGTCCATCGCGGTTTTCACCGTGCATCGCTTCGACTCGAAATAGGTCTGGAGGACCCGCACGTTCACCGGGTCGTCGTCGACCACGAGGAGGACCGGGTTGTTTTCGAAGGCTCCGCCGTCGGTTTCCCCGGACAGCGGAGCCGGGCCGGCCGCGCCGTCGCCCGGCGCCTCGCTCATACCCTCGATGACGACCGGCCCCGGATTATCCATTGCAACGCCGTGCAGCGCCGGCAGGGTGAAGGAGAACACCGAGCCCCCGCCCGGGTTGGGCTCCACCCGGATCGCGCCGCCGTGGAGCTCCACGATCCGCTTCGCTATGGCCAGGCCCAGGCCGGTGCCGGCATAGGCCCGGGCGTCGCCCCCGTCGACCTGCTGGTAGGCCTCGAATATCTTCTTCCTGTACTCCTCCGGGACGCCGATGCCGGTGTCAGACACGGCCACCTCGATCATCGGCCAGCCGCTTTCATCGCCCTCTCCGTCGGGCCGGTCCATGACGCGGGCGGACAATTCTATCCTTCCCTCGTTCGTGAACTTGATCGCGTTGCCCACGAGATTGTGCAGCACCTGCCGTATCCGGTCCTCGTCGGCCTGCACCGCCGGCAGGTCCGGCCTGATGCCATTAATGATCTCCAGGGGCTTCACGCCGGCCAGGGGAAGGGAAAGCCTCACCACCATTTCGCCCAGGGAGCGGAGGTCCAGGGGCCGCAGGTTCAGCGAAAGGCCCTCGTCCTGGATCTTCGCCATGTCGAGCAGGTCGTTGACCATGCCCGCCAGGCGGTGGCCGCTCGAGGCGATGAGCGAAAGGTTTTCAACGGCCTTCGGGGGAAGCGCGCCGGCGGAGCCTTCCAGCATCGATTCGGAAAGGCCTATCATCCCGTGCAGGGGGGTGCGCAGCTCGTGGGAGGTATTGGCCAGGAACATGTCCTTGATCCTGTCGCTGTTTTCCAGGGCCACGTTTTTTTCCCAGAGCTCCTCCTCGTTGATTTTCAGCTGTTCCGATTGGGTCTCCACGGTGGAAAAAGCGCTGGAAAATCTCCTGGAAAGGATGATGGACTGGGAGGTGATAAAAACCAGGAGCCCCAGGGGCACCAGATTGATCGCATAGTAGAATTCATTTGCCACGAAAAAATCGTTGATAGCCGTGATGAAAAATATTTCTCCGCTGACCATAACCAGGATGGCGCCTTCCCGTTTTTTCATGATCGCCCGGATGGTGATGTAATGCAGGTACAATCCGAAAGCGATGGTGATGACCTGATATGGCTGTGTTGAGTATGAATAGACCGACGCCGGCGTCACGATCACGAAGAGTATGAATGCCGCCCCCAGCCACTGGGAGATCCGCAGCAGCGGTTTCGAAAACTCCCCGGGGAACAGCCTTTCAAAATACATCATGAACAGGGGCATGAACAGGTAAAAGCATATATACTCTGTCTTGAGCGCGACTTCCCAGTTGATTGAGGGGAACAGTGAAATGAAAAAACGCTCCCCCGTCACGACCAGGCGCCCCACAACGGCAAGGCAGACGATGCCGAAATAGAGCGGCGATTTGTCCTTTGTCCTGAAAAGATACAGCGCAAAATGATATACCGCCATGATCAGCAGCGCGCCGAAAATGAACAGCTCGAAGTGGCTGCGGCTTTCGCGTTTTTCAATGATCTGGTCAGCGGTGCCGAATTCAATGACCTCCCAGGGGCCTCCCTTTCGGTGATAAAAATTGGAAACCTGGAGCACGATCGGGACGGTGGCGCCCTTTGGCCTGAACATCGAAATTTTAGGCAGGTATTGGGGGACCATGGCGTCGCGGGACGTGCCGACCGTTCCGTTGGACGACAGGAGGGCGCCGTCCACCCACATCCTGTAGGCGGTGGCCATGTGAAGGGTCTTTAACCCGTAGATCCCGTCCCTGTTCCCGAGCCTGACGGTCAGTCTGAAGGTGCCGTACCCCTGTCCCGGGATCTTTTCATGGCCTGTCTCATAATCGTTCCAGGACCCCGGCATAGTGAAATACCCTGTCTTTGCCGGAAGGAGCGGCTGCGCGAAATCCTTTGGCTCAAGGAGCCGGTTCCAGTAGAACTCCCAGCTCCCGTTCAGCTTGACGGTCCCCTGTTTTTCAAAGTCCCATTCCGTCAGATCGATGACGCCGTTGACCGCGACCGGTGTTTTGCCGGATGCAAAGCTGCGCCCGCATGCGGTTATAAGCAGCGCACCGCAGCAGATAATGGACAACACTATTCCCTTTATTACGGCCCGGCGGTATGAATTCATAGCATTCCAGAGAATATTCGTATCTTGCGGATACTGAATAGTGCGGACTAGAATAATGAAAAGAGCCTCATGAATCAATCAATTTATTTGCATTATCTGAGCAATTGGGTAGTAGTCTAATTTTGGTGGTGAGGAGCTGTCCCGGTAACCCCCTCTTGAATTGTTATATAGTTAAACTGTTAAAAAGCCCGTACAGCCCGAACTCTCCACGAACCGAACTTGGCGCCGCCCATGGTCCCCCCGCCGAAATACTGGGACCACGCGATGTAAGCAGTGCCGGCCTCAGACGAGCTCCAATACCAGGCACTAGCGAAACCACCAATCGACACTCTATTAGTGCATAACTTGCTCAACTCATCTTTTGATGGAAGATACCAGTCGGTGTACCCTCCGGCGTTATAGGCCCGGGCAAGGCCTGCCGCGTATGATGTCGGAGTAGTATTGCCTGCCGCCACCGCCTGGGCAATAATTCGATCCGTGTTTGCAGTACCTGTCCCGAGGGCGGTGCCGGTACCGCCCGGCACTAAGGTGGATTGAGTTGATCCTCCGGATATCCATTCTACTCCTGTGCTCTGGTCTTCGGTCGCCGCTATGAGGCCCCGCTGTTCTCCCGCGACATATCCCGTGTCACTGCTTTGCAGAATATATCCTACTTTACCTCCCAATGCGGAATCTCCTATATTTCCAACTGATGCTGTCGCGGGAAATACTGCGGTTATCACTCCTGAATCATCCGAATTTGTTACCGATGATGCCCCCGCAACCGTGAAAAAGTTCGCGGTCACACCCGTGAGGGTATATCCCGTTTTAGCAGTGAGCGTGATGGTTGCCATGTAGGCCTTATCGCCGCCAAATCTCGCCGACCATGCCCAGCCGCCATCCCACGTAACCGTCCCGGTGTACTGGGCGGTTTCAGTTATCGATGTCACCGGAATCTCTCCGAGAACCGGCGGTGTGACGCCGGGTATTGAGGCTATATTAATAACGGCTTTGCCACCACCGCTCAAAAGCAACAACAGAAGCGAGCTGTTATCATCTTTCTTCCCCGTCTCGCAGGCCGTAAAGGCCAGCGATGCCGTAATCAGCATGCATCCCAGTATTCGTCTGGTGTTTTTCATGATTATCCCCAAAAAATATTTTTCCAATGATTGTTAAAACGACCGGACAGCCCGAACCCGTTTGTTGGAGACGAGGTACTTATAGTAGGAGTTCGGGGCGCCATTTAAGAAAAACTGGTACCACGCGCTGAGATGGTCGCCCTCAGACGAACTCCAATAATAGCTGTTCCCAAAATTACCAACCTCGTACGCTTTTAAATTGGTGTACATCAAATTCAATTCATCTTTTGATGGAAGAAACCAGTCCTCATAGCCCCCGCTTACAAGATCACTGCAAAGTTTTGCCGCATAGTCTGTTTTGCTTTCGTATGGCTCTTGCGCTCCAAACTGAGAAACTATATCTATTGTATTTTGTTTTCCTGTTCCGATAGCAGTCCCATCTGCACCAGTTACCGCAGTTCCATAACCGCCCCAAACTTTTTCTGTCCATTCTGTTGAGACAGGAGCAGCTTCAAGGTATTTCCAACCATCAGTCGAAGCATTGGGATTGATGTAAAATATCAGCCCGCCGGCAGGACCGGTGTCACGTAGATTATATACCGCCCAGTCCGTCACCGGAAATGCCGCGGTTACCACCCCTGAGCCGGCGCTGTTCGTAACGCTCGTTGCTCCTGCTACGGTAAAGAAGTCCGCAATCACACCGGTTATTTTGTATCCCGGTTTGGGTGTCAGCGTTATGGTCGCGGTGTAGACTGTTGTCGCGGCAAATGCACTGTCCGAAGGATTCCACGCAACTGTTCCCGTGTACTGGTCTGTCTCGGTGATCGTTGTCACTGGTGTCCCGCTATAAGCCGGCGCTACCACGCCGGGTATGGCGGCGATGTTTACAACGGTATCTCCGCCATTGGCGCCCCCCAGGAGCAACATGAGCAGCAAGTTATTGTCCTTTTTTTCACTGATCTCGCAGGCCGTGAAGGCCAAAACCGCCGCCGTCAGCAGGAAATATGCCATAGTTTTAAGCAGATTTTTCATTTTAATATCCCCGGAATGTATTATGCGCCCCTCTGACAATACGAATCTTCAATATATCTCAGCCCCCCGGTCACAACGAACCGTTGCTCTTCAATTTTACCACGAACATATCGCTGTTCGAGGAATAGGCGTTGACCGGTGTTGCGCCCCCGATGGACGCGACGTTTGCGTATGCGGAACCGGCGACGATGTACCCGCCGTCACCGGTCTGCGCCACGGAGCTGGCCGTATTCGCGCCGCTCCCGTCAAGGAGGGTGGACCAGGCTATGGAGCCCCTTGAATCGAGCTTTACCACCGACATATCGTTTTTTCCGGTAATAACATCCTGGTTCGCTGTACCGGCGACGATGTACCCGCCGTCGATTGTCTGGGCAACGGAATTGGCTCTATCAATATCGCTCCCGCCGAGGAAGGTATACCAGGCGACGGCGCCACTGGAATCGAGCTTCACCACGACCATATCCTCACCTGAGGAATAGGCGCGGACCGGCGCCTTCCCTCCCATGGACGCAATGTTTGCATATGCGGAACCGGCGACGATGTACCCGCCATCTTTGGTCTGCGCCACGGAGTAGGCCTGGTCATCACTGCTCCCGCCGAGGAAGGCGTACCAGGCGACGGCGCCGCTTGAATCGAGCTTCACCACGACCATATCAATGCCCGAGGAATACGCGTTGATCGGCGCTGCCCCTCCCATGGACGCGATATTTGCGCCCGCATAACCTGCCACGATATACCCTCCATCTTTGGTCTGCGCCACTGAGCAGGCCTGGTCATAACCGCTCCCGCCGAGGAAGGTGTACCAGGCGACGGCGCCGCTTGGATCGAGCTTCACCACGACCATGTCAGAGTTTGAGGAATACGCCATAATCGGCGACTTCCCTCCCAGGGACGCGATATTTGTGTCTGCATAACCGGCGACGATGCATCCGCCGTCGAGAGTCTGCGCCACTGATTTTGCTTGATCCATACCGCTCCCGCCGAGGAAGGTATACCAGACAACGACGCCCCTTGAATCGAGCTTCACCACGACCATATCATAGTCCGAGGAATAGGCGTTGACCGGCGTCTTGCCTCCCATGGACGGGATATTTCCCAGAGCGGAACCGGCGACGATGTACCCGCCGTCGGCGGTCTGGGTCACGGAACTGGCAAATTCAAAGCTGCTCTCTCCGAGGAAGGTGTGCCAGGCTACAGCGCCTCTGAAATCGAGCTTCACTACGATCATATCAAAGCCCTCAGAATACGGGTTGATCGGCGTCTTCCCTCCCATGGACGCAATGTCTTTGGTTGCATTGCCGGCAATTATGTACCCGCCGTCGGCGGTCTGCATAATAGAGTTCGCATAGTCATTGCCGCTCCCGCCGATGAACGTGTACCAGCTTGTCTCCGTTACGGAGCCCAGCAGAAGGAGTGGAAGCAGTCTTTTATTGTCCTTCTTTTTCTCAATGTTCTCGCAGGCAGTGGAGGCCAACATCGCCGCCATTAACAGGCAGCAGGCCGCGGGCTTGAACAAATTTTTCATTTCAATGAATCCTCCAAAAAAATCCGGTTTTTGCGCCCCTTTTGCTTTTTTGCCCCTATGAGACATGACCTGTCCGGAAGAAGCCAATCAGGACTTCGCCCTCCCGGGGGTCCATATTGCCACGGTAGGAATCAGTAATGCCCGACCGCGACGTAGCATGCCGAATTGTGTATTGTATGCTCTCAGTGTTTCTTATAAAAAGATATAAAGTTATACACCCCTGTCAATGGGCACGGAATGAACGGCCACTCCCGGAGAATGAACGGCTTGTGTTTTTAAGATTTTTGGCGATAAAAAAGCGGATGAAAGCATAACTATTGGCGGAAACGGACGGTTTTTCCGGTGATGAGAGGCGGCCGAAGAGAGTGATTGATGGCCAGGGCGGGAACGGCCGGGTTTAACCGTGAAGGATCGCCTCAGAACTCCAGGAGGAACAGGGTGACGTCGTCCTCCAGCGCCTTGCGGGAGGCGAAGGATGTCATGTCCTTGAAAAGGTTATTCACGATATCGCCGTCGTTCCGGAGTATCAGGTCCCTGAAGATGTTCCGGAGGCGTCCCTCGGAGTACATCTCCCCCCGGGGGTTCTTCTGCTCGATGATGCCGTCGGTATAGAAGAGGATCCTGTCGCCCCGCTCGATGGAGTACTCCACCCTGCCGAAGCGGGCCTTCTTCACCAGGCCGAGGCCCGTGCCCTGGCACTGGATGTCGATGAAGCCCTTGCGCCGGTTTTTCCAGAACAGGGGCTGGGGATGGCCCCCCTTGGCGAGCTGGATCTTTTTCCTCTTCATGTCCACCAGGGCGTAATAGCAGGTGGCGTACAGCTCCGGAATGACCTTCAGGAAATGGCGGCTGAGGTATTTCATGAGCTGCGTCGGCCTCTGTCCCAGCTCTCTCACCGCGATGGAATAGGCGCTCTTGAGCACGCCGGTGCCCAGGGCCGAGGTGATGCCGTGGCCCATGACGTCGGCTATGATAATCCCGGCCAGGCCGGGCCGGAGCTCCGTCACGTTCAGGAAATCGCCCCCGATGGCGATGCACGGCTTGTACACGTAGGAATGCCGCACCCCCGGCAGGAAGGAATGCTCGTGGTCGAGGAGCTCCCGGTTGATGAAATAGCCCTGCACCTCCCTGGCCATGGAGAGATCGCGGTCCAGCTCATCCAGCTTCGTCGAGGTCTGGCGGAGGGTGTGCTCCGTGAAGGCGAAGTTCGCGATGATGTTCCTGAAGCGGGAGAAGGTCTCCTCCAGGCAGTTCCGGTAAAAGGCGGCCGATATGGAGCCGTTCTTCGCCAGCAGCGAATCGAAGGTTTTCTTCTCGAGGCGGAACAGCTCCGTGTCCTCCAGGCTGATGACGTTGGCCGAGCGGGGCATGTTGTCCACCAGGGAAAACTCGCCGAAATAGGAGCCGGCGTAAAAGGTGTCCAGCAGTATCTCCTCGCCGTCCCCGCCGGTCTTGGTTATCTTGACCGCGCCGTTGACGATGATGCACATCGAATCGCCGTGGGTGCCCTCCTTGATGATATGGGCGCCGGGAGAGAATTTCTCCGGCTTCAGGAGCGGCATGATTTCCGCGTAGTCGGCCTCGGCGAGTCCCTGGAATACGGGTATGTTCCCGAGGATGGTGATGATATCCCTGTCTTTGTAGGCGGTCATGGGTCTCGGTGGCGGGCCGGAACTATTTGTTCAGGTTCGTCAGCTCCTTCTTCATGGCGTTGAATTTGTCGAGGTAGAGGTTATAGATCTCCGGCGTCGTGAGGAACTTCTGCTTCCCGTTGACGTTCACGAGGCGCCGCTGCATTTTTTTCTTCTTTAAAATGAGGTATGCCGCCTCCAGGATCCCCAGGCACTGGCAGATCAGGACGGCGATGTCCGCGTAGGTGTAATTGACATGGCCGAACTTCGTGAGCCCTCCCGCCTCCAGGGCCACCGCCTCTTTCGAATCTACGCCGGTGGTCATCTTTTTCTCGTAGTGATAATCGAGGAGGAAGAAATAGCTCGGTTTCATGGCGCTCAGGATGTCCCACGCGGCCGCATAAAAGCGCTCCAGCCTGCGGATGGGGCTCTCCTCCGATTCCGTGTCGGCGACGAAGTCGTCCCTGACAAGGTTGACGTTGTCGATCTGGCTGATGAAGGTGCCGCCGGCTGGATAATACTTCCGCATCTTGATGCGGTATTCATCGATGCCGGGGAACGTCTCCTGGTAGGCCCTGTTGCGCTTGAGAAAGTTCTTCCACACGCTGCCGAGCCATTTCATGACCTCTTCCGAGAGGACCAGCTGGCCCCGCTGCTTCAGGTTATAGAGGATGTTGGAAAGGAAAAAAAGGACATAATTGGTTCCCGATGACCGCAGGTGGTTTTCGCACTCCTTCCGGTTGGAGGGGTTCATCATGAGATCATCGATGGCCGACATGACCCTCTCCAGGTGGTCCAGGGAATAGCGCTTGTAAGCAAGGGCCGCCATGACGGCCTCGCCGATCTCCTCCAGGGTCTGGTGGATATTTATTTTCATTACATCGCTCATGGTATAGCGCGCCGGTCGATTCACAGAGAATGCGACAAAGGCAATAATTCGTCTACAATAAAAAGCGCGCCTGTCAAGTATTATTCATCCGCAGCAGCCATGACATGGGCGGTCGTTAACGACATAATAATCGTCCATGGAAAGGCTGTGGCAGTGATGAAAATTATCATTGACGCCTTTTAAAAAATGTTTGATCATGATGGCACAATACGGGTGATTCATGTATGGATCTTTTGCAGATACGAAACAAAAGCATCGTCCTTATTTCCCACAAGGCCCGGCCGTTCCTCTCTATCCCGGAGGAGCACGATTACACGATCCTGGAATCCGCCAACATCGGCAAGGACATCCAGGACTTCATCGACAACGTCAGCGACACCCATATTCTGGCGGTCATATTCCTTCACTATGACGAGTACATGGACCTGAACAAGCTCCTGAGCGTGCTTCCCTTCACGGATATCACCTACCAGTTCATCATATTCGGCCCCGAGGAATCGGTCAGGGAGCTCCACTTCGAGAACCTGAGGGAAATATCAGACTTCCGGCACCACCCGGTCTCCGCCCCGGAATTTGCCTTCATCGTGCGCAGGACCTTCGCCGTCATCAACGAGCTCTACGTCAACCGCTCCCTCCAGGAGACGTACCTCGCCCGGCTCATCGATACGAAGAAAGACCAGGAAGACCTGATCAACATGGGCCGCGCCCTGTCGACCGAAAAGGACCAGGACAAGCTCCTCCGGCTCTTCCTCTTCCTGAGCAAGCGGATCACCGGGGCCGACGCCGGCAGCATCTTCCTGGTGGAGCAGGACGAGGAGGGGAAGATGCGCCTTCGCTTCAAGTATTCCCATACCTTTTCCCGCGACATCCCCCTGGAGGAAATGGTCCTTCCCATGGACAAGAAATCGATATCGGGATACGTCGCGGTCACCGGCCAGGTCCTGAACATCTCCGACGCTTACAACCTGCCGCCGGACGCGCCCTATTCCTTCAACCTCTCCTTTGACAGGAAGAACCATTACCGGAGCCGCTCCATGCTGGTGGTGCCGATGAAGAACCACGTGGACGAGGTCATCGGCGTCATACAGCTCATCAACTGCAAGGAAAACCCGGAAATGGTCAGCGACGGGGCCTACGAGGCCTTCACCATCAAGCTGGAGACGCCGGAAGACTTCGACCGCCACGTCGTCATCTTCAACAACAAGTACGACAGCCTCATGGAGGCGGTGGCGGGACAGGCGGCGATCGCCATCGAGAACAACCGCATGATCATGCAGATCCAGAACCAGTTCGAGGAGTTCGTGAAGGCGTCCGTCTCCGCCATCGAGTCGCGGGACCCGGCCACGTCCGGCCATTCCTTCCGGGTGGCGGACATCTGCACGGCCATGGCACGGGCCGTCAACGAAGTGAGCGAGGGATATCTCAAGGATTTTCATTTCACCGATACGCAGATCAAGGAGATCGAGCTCGCGGCGCTGCTCCACGATTTCGGCAAGGTCTACATCGACCTCTCGGTCTTCAAGAAGGAAAAAAAGCTTTATCCCAAGGACTTCGACAATCTCTGCCTGCGCCTCAACTACCTCTACCGTTTCATCGAGCTGCAGTTTTCCGCCAGGGAAGCCGAGCTGCTGAAGGAGATGAAGAAGGATGAGAACTCCTTCGCCGCATTCGAGGAGCTCCGGGATGAGAAAAAATTCAAGCTTGACAGGATCATGGAAATTAAGCAGAAGCTCTCTGAAATGAACGAGCCGGCGGTAGTGGATCAGAACCCGGAGGAGACGCTGGAGCGGATATCGAGCGAGATAGACGGGATCGAGTGCCTTAACGTGGGCGGCGGCAGGCTCCTGGTCATATCGCCCTTCGACATACTGAACCTCTCTATCCGGAGGGGAAGCCTGAACCCGATGGAGCGCAAGGAGATCGAAAGCCACGTGCTCCATACCCACTCCTTCGTGAGCAAGATCCCCTGGCCGCCGGAATACCGGAACATCCCGGAGATCGCCCTGCGGCACCATGAAAAGCTGGACGGCACGGGGTACCCGGACGGCCTCGCCGGCCGCGAGAGCACCCTCCTCCAGTCCCGGATCATGGCCATCGCCGACATCTACGACGCCCTGGTCGCGAGCGACCGCCCCTATAAAAAGGCCTTGCCCCGGGACCGGGTGCTGAAGATACTGCGCGAGGAAGCTGAAAAATGGGTCCTTGACCGGGACCTGGTGGAGCTCTTCATCGATAAAAGGATTTACGAAAAAATAAACACCGACGCGTTCAAGCGATACATGGAGGACAATGTCAGTCAGTGATAAGCGTAAAACACGGCGCCTCGTTAAAGACATGGCCGTCATTCTTGTCATGGCAGGCGCCGCCGGCCTGTGCGTGAACCTGCTTCATCCGCGCGGCTTCGTCCTGGCAGGCAGGCAGGCCCTCGAAGCCCGTAAGATCGTGGCCATATCCGCGGCCGAGGCGAAGATCAAGCATGACGCCGGGGCCCTCTTCATCGACGCCAGGGAGAAAGATGAATACGACCGGGCCCGCATCAGGGGCGCCCTTAACATGCCCGCCCTGGACGCGGCCGAGGGAAAGGGGAAGGCCGATTACTCCATCCTCGATAAGCCGGTGGAAGCGGTGATCTACTGCGACGGTCCCGCCTGCGGCGCCTCGGCCATGCTGGCGGAGGTTATCCGTAAGCGGGGATACGGCAGGACCATATACATACTCGAACAGGGGATCCCGGAATGGAAATCGAAGGGATACCCCGTCGACGGGGAGAAGCGGGATGGGAAATGAAAGCGGCCTCAGGAAGGCCCTGAATGGCGCCCTCTACGGCAACAGGGTCACGGTGATACTACGGGTAGCCCTCGGGGCCATGCTGGCCTTCACCGGCGCGGTCAAGCTGACAGACCCGGCGTCCTTCGGGCTCATCGTGGCCCGCTATGACATTCTCCCGGAGGCGCTGGTCCCCTACGCCGCCTCATACGTTCCGTCGCTGGAGCTGATCCTGGGGCTCTGCCTTCTCATCGGCGTCAAGGTGCGGGCCTCCGCGGCCGTCGCCTTCCTCCTCATGACCGCCTTCATCGCCTTCATATCGGTCAACGTGGCCCGGGGCCGGAGCTTCGAGTGCGGCTGCTTCCAGCTGGGGCTCCTGGGCATCAACATCTCCGAGAACGTCACTCCCTGGCTCATCCTCCGCAACTGCGTGTTCCTCTGCGGCTTCGCCATCGTTTTCCGCGCCGAGCGGCACCTCCTCTCACTGGAAAATTTCGGGGAGCGGACGCGGTTGAAGAATCTGGAAAAGACAAAATATGAGTAGGTTATTTTTTGCGAGGATGAAGGCCTTCGCGGCCGACATCGAGCGGGCAGGAAGCCCGCCTGCCGCCACTCGACAGGAAGTCGAGATAAAGGCGGCCTCGCGCTCCTCCCTCCCGGTCGCTCAAACGCCGCGACGGGCTTGGCGATTAACTCGGCTGCATTCGCTTCGCTCTGTGCAGCCTCAGACAACAATCGCCTATCAGTATCCGCCCTGCGGGCGGATGTTTTACCCTCACCCGCGCTCCGCGCACCCTCTCCTTAAAAAGGAGAGGGTTTCCGCTTTAACGACTTTTTCAACGCCCCCCTTCTCCTTTCTACCATTCTAAATGGGAGAAGGGGCCGGGGGATGAGGGTACGCCTCCCGCGTCATCCCTGACGCGGGTATAAAAAAGGGAAGGATGATCCTCCCGCTTTCTAATCAGCAGTATTTATGAGACATCTTTTTTGATCAAGGCACAAAGGGACAATCTGTGCAGACCTTATTATCATTAATTGTCAGTTCATCATTCACAAAGGATGTGACCCAGTCAAAGAAATAAACGCCCTGTGATGTTTCAGTATAAAATCTCGGCCTAAGATCTATAGTATGGTCCTTACCGGGGCCGATGTAATACCAGTAGTTGTCACCGGCAATATCAATGTTAGTCAGCATGAGGTTTTTCCATTCTGTTGAAATACTCTCTCCAGGGTCAGCATTTTCCTCCGCTCCCCATTGGTCAGGTGAATGTATATTATTATCCTTCTGGATGTAATAAAACCACACCTGTGTTTTGTCCCACATGGTCGTGTACTGGGCAAAACGGTCGTTGGGATAAAAATCAACAATGGCCTTCACTATTTCATTGTAATTATAATTATAAGTAGCCACGGTTTTACCCGAGAACTTGGTTCCCATCCGGTCTAACTGCAGGCCCCATATATTTTCAACAACCTGCATGAACGGTACAGCCGCCGTACCGCCGGCTCCATCGGGATCATATTCTCCAGCCACGCCTTCTCCCGCGTCCCCCAGCACATAGGCCTTTGTGGATGTTGAACTGAATACATCCCGTATCAGCGGGAATGCCAGCATGGCCGAGTAGCTTCCGGCGCTGGAGCCGGTGACAAAGAGCTTGTCCGGCGGGGTCGTTATATTGGTCTGCAGCCACTGGAGCACCATCTTCACGTTCACCAGGCCCCGGTGGCGAATGGTCACACCACCGGGATACGCCGTGCCGTAATCCTCGGGATAGGTGTAATCCTTCTGGCCCATGCCGAGGTCGGCCGTGCAGTAGGGTATCCACACCATGGTCCAGTCTTTGAAGGGATTATTCGCATTGGACGTGTCCACGATGCCCCCCACTCCCTGCCCTCCGAGGGAGCCGGTGGCGCCCATGCCCAGGAGCAGGTTCGATTCGATGAGCTGGCCGCTGTAAGTGTGATTGTACGCGCAGTTGGTGATGTCCCAGCAGGCGCCGCCCCCCATGAAGAATATGAGCAGGTTATTGGACGATCCCCTCCTGACGAAGAAGGCAAACTCCGGATTGTAGGTCGTTGTCTTATTGTTCGTGGCCTCATAGGACGGCGGGCAGGAGCAGCTGGGCGTCAGGCTCTGGCCATCCGTGTTGGTAAAGGAAAAACCGGGAACATCGGCAACGGTGACCTTCTGCCAGATGGCCGAATAATACACGATGCCGTAGGTGAGGTATTTTATCGTATCATCTTTGGCATTGCCCGAGTTGCTGTCCGAACAGGCCATGTAGAACAAGAGCGATGCCGTGAAGAGAGCCGCCCATAGTTTTTTCATCTCTTACCCCCATGGTAGTGATAATGCGCCCCGTTCCGCGCCGTCCAGGCTCATCCGCGGAGGTCAACTGCGGCAGACCCCCTGGGGTCAATATACACGGTAAATGCGCCCCTGTCATCCATCTTTATCGATCCGGTCGGGAAATTTTCCTTACCCCTGCCCCGCAGTGAGTCCCCGCGCCCATGCCGCAACGAAAGGGCGGGCCCTATGGGGGCCCGCCCGTCATGTGAAAAACCTTTTCCGCGTTTTCTATGGGAGTATTATAGTCCGCAGGGCATGCTAAAATTCCTCAAAGCCCTCGCTTTTCAGGATGGTCTTGAGCTTGCCCTCGTCGCCGGCCCCCGGGGACGGCGCGTCCGGTGTCTTTTCCCTGCCGTTGCCGTCTCCGTCAGAGGATCTTTTCGCGGCAACCGCCTTTGGGGCAGCCGCTTTCCCCTTCTTGCCTCCGAAGGAGAGATGGATATTGCGGTGCTTCATGCTCTCGGCCTCGCCCGTTACGGTATCGCCGATCCTGAAGCGGCCCACCATGTTCAGAAGCTCCTGCGCCTGGTTGGCCATCTCCTCGCTGGCTGATGCCGTCTCCTCGACGAGGGAGGCGTTCTGCTGGGTGGCGCTGTCCATTTCCGTGATGGCGTTGTTGATCTGGTTCATTCCCTGCTTCTGTTCCTGGCTGGCCGCCGCGATCTCGGTTATGATCTTCGCCGTGTGCTTGCTCGCTTCGGCGATCTTGCTCAGGGCCTCGCCGGTCCTGTTCACCAGGTCGGTGCTTCTGTCGACCTTGTTCACCGTGTCCCTGATGAGCGCCTCGATCTCCTTGGCCGCGTTGCCCGAGCGCTGCGCCAGGTTGCGGACCTCGCCGGCCACGACCGCGAAGCCCCGGCCCTGCTCTCCGGCCCGCGCCGCCTCGACTGCGGCGTTCAGGGCCAGCAGGTTCGTCTGGAACGCGATCTCGTTGATGACGGCGATGATCTCGCCCACCTTCTTGCTCGAATTGTTCATGTCGATGATGGAATTCACCGCCTCCATGGCGACCTGGTTCCCCTCTACGGACTGTGCCACGCCCGTGTCGGTGAGGTCCTGCGCCCGGTCGGCGTTCTCAGCGTTCTGGTTGATGGTCGCCGTGGCCTCCTCGAGGGTTGACGCGATCTCCTCAAGGGCGGACGCCTGCTCGCTGGTGCGCTGCGACAGGTTCTGGTTTCCGCTGGCGATCTGCTCCACCGCCTGGGCGAGGTTCTGGGACGACACGATGATCTCCGACACGACCTTCTCGAACTGGTCCAGCGTCCTGTTCATCGCGTCCGATATGTCGCCTATCTCGTCGCCCCGGTTAACGCCCTGATAGCGTACGGTGAGATCGCCCTGGGCCATGGACGCCATGACGTCCTTGCACTCGTCCAGCGGCGCCAGGCGCTTGGCGATGAACAGGTACATGAACACCGCGCTGGCGATGATGACCGCGAGGCCCAGCACGATCATGATGAGAGCCATGGACCGTGCGTTTGCGTTGATATCGGAAAGATACATGGAAGTGGCGATGTAGAACTTGTATTTCTCGTTTTTCACGAAGGTGAGGAACTTGTCCTTTCCCTCCCATGCGTAGTAAATAATGGAGCCGCTGGGGGATTTCATCATCTTCTGTCCCCAGTCGTACTTGTTGGCGTCAAGTTTGAAAATATTATCCTCATTCGGGTGGGCGATGGTCATCCCGGAATAGTTCAGTATGAACGGATACCCGGTGTCCCCGATCTTCACCTCCTTCACCAGCCGCCTTGAGAAGGGGCCTACGTCCACCGGCAGGCCCAGGATCCCGGCGACTCTTCCGTCCGCCATGATCGGCACCGTTATGAGCAGGACCGTCAGTCCCGTGGCAGGAGATTTGCCGATATCGCTCACATGGATCTCGCCCTTGAGGGCTTTCCTGGCATTTTCAACGTACACCGGGATCTCCCCCCACCTGATGCCATCGGCTTTTCCGTCGGCCGACACCATGATGCGGGAATTAAGCTCCGCAGTTGAGACGAATATCTGCTCATAGATCCCCTTTTCCTTGAAAAAATGTGCGAGGAGGGGACGGATCTCATTGTATCGTCCGGCCCGAGCCGCGTCTATGACCGGCGGATACTTCGCGAAGAAGGAGGCGTTCTTGATCTCGGTTTCATAGAAATCGACCAGGTTGCGCTCGATCTCCTTGTTGAAATTCGTGACCTGGTTCATGTAAGCCTTCTCGATGGCGCTGTAAGCCACATTGTAGGATGTCACCACAAGAATAACCGTAAGGACGGTTATAACGACAATGGCAATAAGGGAAATTATCACCTTCAGGCTTTTCATCGATATTTTTGTCATATCATGTATCCCTCGTAAAAGATTATGCGTAACCGCGCACCACACCGCGACAGGTACTATTTCCATTCATGTTACAATAATATATATTTTTCAGAAATATCAAACAAATGATTTAACGATTATTCTGTAGTCAAAACGACTAATTTTTTAAAGGGGGTTTCCCCTACAGGGAGATGATCCTATACAGCCGTTCTGGCATGGGCCGGGAATATAGATGGGGCGGGCGAAGATTTCAATATCGCGAAAAGAACATGGCTTTTTTTATTATCAGCCTGGGACCGGGATAGGGCGCAGCGTTAGATATCAGCCGTGCCGGGGGCGCCTCAGGATACGGAAACCTGGGCACCTCGCACTATGGGCCGACCCCGGGTGAAATGAAGAGACGGAGCGGATCAGTACTGCCGGGGTCCGCCGGTCTTTCTGTAGTTTTTAGGACGGGCCTCATCGACTTTCAATTTAAGTCCTTCCAGATCGTAACCGTTCAAGGATTTTTTGGCGTTTTCCGCCTCATCCGTGCTGGACATTTCAATGAATCCGAAGGCGTTGTCCCCGACAATCTTCACATCGAGGACGCTTCCGTACCCGGAAAACAACTCGAACAATTTCTCCTTGCGTAGAGACAGACTCAGATTCCCGACATAGAGCGTTCTTCCCTGCATCTCATTCTCCCATTGACTGAATTTTGTTAACGATAGACGTTATTAAGAGATAGATGACAAGGTATGATCTACTTCATAACTCCACTAATTATTAACAATTGATGTCACTAATCAGCATACCCTGTTTTTTATCAAGTTAATTAATAAAACAGTGGCGGTCCATGGTCGATATAACCGTAAAAATGCTTGACTAATTGGAAAAGCCGCTCAGTTATTAATTATAAAATGATTTCTGATATCATTTTCAATTCAAAGGAATTTCCGAAACGGTTACGGGTACTATTCAGGGTAGGTATAACCCTTTCATCTTCCGGATGACGGATACGCCATTGTGCCGAAGCCGGCATCGGGAGGGATCTTCTCCATCGTAGCGGATATTCCATGATTGACAACAATAAACATACATAAGGAGATATGATGGCCACAAAAACAAGCAAGAACGCAAAGAAAGCAGCGCCCAAGGAAGCAGCGAAGACAAAAGTAAGCTACCCGGAGAAATACACGGCCCAGACAATAGCCAAATACATCGCCGAAAAGCATACCCTCCAACGGTCGAAGGCCCAGGAGATGATCGACGATCTGTTCGATGTCATCAACGCCGGCGTCATGAAGGGCCAGAGGGTGCCGCTTGGCAAATTCGGCAAGCTCTTCATCAAGGTCAAACCCGCGACGAAAGCGCGCATCGGCAGGAATCCTCTCACCGGCGAGGAGATCACCATAGCGGCGAAAAAAGCGACCAAGGTGCCGAAGTTCTCCTTCAGCAAGGCCTACAAGGAAGCGGCCCTCAAGGCCACGGTAAAATAGCGGGCGGCATCCTCCGCCCCTTTCCGTAACGGCATAACCGTTATAGAGCGAGAAAGCCTCTTTCCACGATGCGGAAGAGGCTTTTTTGCATAGCCTGATACGGAAAAATAGCCCGGGGCATTATATGCCGCCGGCCGGCCCTCACGACCGAGTCACCCGCGCTGATCATCGCGGATCCACGCCGGCAGCGCCCTAAAAGAGTTGACAGGAAAAAAGCGAATTCCGATCCTCCATGTCATGGCTGACCTGCCACGGCCGCCGCTCCTGAATGTATAAAAAGGATACGCCACAGGACAATACTCCGGAATGGACCTCCCGCACGACCATATCAGATCCCCGCATATCGGGAAACTGCGTTCAATACCGTTAATGATAGCCGCGGTGATAATCGCCTTTTTTTCAGTAAGCTGCGGTGACGCGGAACCGTCCCGGCAGCACGATGGAGGACGCATCGCCATCAGCCGGTGGATACCCGACGGCAGGGGAGACATTCGCGCGGCAAGCCTGAAGGGGACCTGGCTCTTCAGGCGGGGAGACGATCCCTCGTACCGCGACAGCGGCCTTGATGACTCCGGCTGGGAACCCATTGAGGTTCCCCTGAACTGGTTCCGGCTGCCCCCCGGCAGAAAGCACCATGGCTACGGCTGGTACCGTCTCCATATCGCCATGCCGGAAATGCCGGGAACCCTCGTGCCCGGCATCGAGCTCGGATGGATCGACGACGCGGACGAGGTGTACTGCAACGGCCGGCTCATCGGCAGGACCGGCCTGTTCCCGGGGGACCTAGGCTACGGCGCCGGCCGCCATTCCTACGACCGCACCAGGATCTATCCGGTACCCCGCGACCTGTTCCGGCCGGGAAGCGACACGGTGCTGGCCGTGCGCGTACACTCCATGGACTACGATACCGCCGGCATCTACATGGGAGACCAGCGCATCGGATCGTACCGGTCCCTGGTCGACCGCTTCCACCTGACCGAGAATATCATCATCGTCATGAGCGCCCTCTACCTCATCGTCGCGCTCTACCACGCCTTCCTTTTTTTCAGGCGCCCGAGGACCTTCGAGAACCTCTTCTTCGCCCTCTTCACCGCCTCCGTGGGCCTGGTGACCCTGCTCCGCAGCCAGACAAAATACTTCATCATCGATAATTTCGCGGTCTTGAAATTCACGGAATACTGCGCCGAAGCCGTCCTGATAGGTCTCTTCCTCCACTTCCTCGTTTATTATTTCGAGGAGCGATTCTACAACCGCGCGTCCATCGCCTTTGACGCGCTGATCGGCGGGAGCCTCGTGTATCTTTCCCTGAGCTACCCGGACGTTACCAGGTATTTCTATCTTTCCGACTATGTTACCTACTGGATCTATCTGGCCGCGATGCTCTACAGCCTCTGGTACCTCTTCCGCCAGAGGAAGCGGAACGACGCGCGGATCATGCTGGGGGCCTTCATCATCGTGGCGGCGACGGTCGCGGCGGACATACTGATCGGCATGACCGACGTGTCCGTCCCCTGGATGGCCCATTACGGCTTCCTCGCCTTTATCCTGGCCATCGCCGGGGCCCTGGGAGACCGCTTCGTCAATCTCTACAACGGGGCGGTCCGGGCGGCCAGGGAGCGGAGCGAACTCATCGCGATCCAGCAGGAGCTGCGCATCGCCCGGGAGATCCAGCTGTCGATCCTTCCGGAAAAAACGCCCGACGTCCCGGGACTGGCGATCGCCGCGCGGTACATCCCCATGGGCGCCGTCGGCGGCGATTTCTACGACTTCCAGGTCATCCCGGACGGGAGCGGCCTGGGGGTCCTGATCGCCGACGTCACCGGCCACGGCGTGCCCGCGTCCCTCATCGCGTCCATGATGAAGGTCGCCTTCTCCTTCCAGCGCGAGCGCCTGGCTGATCCGGCCCTCCTGATGAAGAACCTGAACTCGATGTTTTACGACAAGATCCGGAACAACTACATAACGGCGGGTTACGTCATGGTGGACAGGGAGCGCATGACTCTCCGCCATGCCTCCGCCGGGCACCTGCCGGTGCTTCATTGCAGCGGGGCCGGGGAGCGGGTCGACGAGCTGAAGCCGAGGGGGATCCTCCTGGGGATGAACCCGTCGGCCGAGTACGTGACGCAGACGCGGGCCATCTCCCGGGGCGACCGCATCGTCATCTTCACCGACGGCATCGTCGAGGCGGCCAGCGTCTCCGGCGAGCTCTTCGGGGACAGGCGCTTCCTCGACCTGATCCATGAGACCGGAGGCCTGGGACTGGAGGAATTCGCAGACAGGATCATCAGCGAGGTGAACGGCTTCATCCCGGCCGGCAGGGAGCCGCAGGACGACATCACCCTGGTCGTCATCGACGTAAAATGACAGGCCGCCCGGCGCATTACACGGCGCACCTCAGGCGGAAGCCTTCCTGGTGACACTGTACAGCGGCACTTCCCTCTTCTTCCCCCGCAGCGTGATGGACCCGAGATTCTCGAACCCGTAAGACCCGGGGCTCGCCCCGGACAATTCGCCGTAGAGGTCACCGGAAATGATGAGGCGCCGGCCCCGGGCCTTGCATTCGGACTGGATACGCGACGTGGTATTGACCACGTCGCCGAGAAAGGCCACCTCGCGCTTGTAATCCCCCATCTCGCCGATGACGGCGTCGCCGCAGTGGATCCCGGCGGAAAATCGCGGGAACGCGCCGTACTGCCGCTCGTACCGGCCGCGCAGCGCCTCGATGGCGTCCTCTATCAGGAAGAAGCACTCTATGCAGTTGAGGTCTTTGAGGCCGCCCTTCATGGTCCAGGAGACGATGATCTCGTCGCCGACGTACTTGTAGATCTCTCCCTTGCATTCCACGATGGGCCGCGTCGCGTCGAAGAAAAAGTCGTTCAGGAAGGAATGGAACCGTATGTCGCCGATCTCCTCAGCGATGGCCGTGGACGACGCCAGGTCGATGAACATGAATATCCTTTTCCTTATGATCGGCTTGTGGTACAGGCCCACCAGGAGCCGCACCAGGGCCTTCTGGCCCAGGAGCCTGCTTATGTTGATCAGGAGCATGAGCGCCAGGATGGACGTCATGGCAAGGCCGAAGCTCGGCATGATAAAGGTCCTGACGTCGT
The DNA here is from genome assembly GCA_017999915.1 of Spirochaetota bacterium. Lineage (NCBI taxonomy): Bacteria > Pseudomonadati > Spirochaetota > Spirochaetota bacterium. The sequence continues at coordinate 49,091 of JAGNKX010000008.1, read as the reverse complement.
AGGCCAGCGTGGCGGCGCCGAACACCAGGAGGTCTGATATGACGTAGGAGATGACGATGACGACTGAAAAGATGATCGACCGGAGGACGGCGCTCAGGATGACCGTAAGCTTCCTGATGCGGTCAAAGACGAAATACTCCATGTAAAAAGCGGTGAACCCGATGAGGAGGCCGCAGAGGCCGCCTTGGACGGCCGTCCATTTCGTCGGGTTCTTCGACACGAAGAAGAACGCTATGGCCGCGCCGAGGACGATCCCGGCCAGGGAGGGTCCCACCAGGAGGCCGAACTTGACGCCGTGATAGCGTGATACCTTCATGAGCACCTCGCGCTTCGAACAGGATCCATGACTGTGTCACAGGAAAAAAACGGTGTCAATACTAATTATTGGAAAGCAAATCCCTCCCCCTTGATGGGGGAGGCCAGGTGGGGGTGGAACATACTGATAATTTAAAGATGACGATCACCCTCCCCTATCCCCTCCCATCAAGGGAGGGGGAAAAGGCTGGATTACGATTTCTTGTCTATGCCCTACTTGAAGAAATTCTGGATGAAGGGCAGCATCGATATGTCGTTGAAGATGGCGAAGCCCATGATCAGGGCGAGGATGACGATGCCCACGGTCTGGATCCGCTCCATCACCTTCTGGCTCATCGGCTTTCTCCTGATCATCTCGATGGTGAAGAAGATGAGATGGCTCCCGTCCACCACGGGGATGGGAAGGAGGTTCATCACCATAAGTATGATGGATATCTTCGCCATGAGGAGGATGAAGTCCGACATTCCCTTGTAGTACGCCACCTGGCCCGCGATCTGGACGATCCTGATGGGACCGGAGAGGTTTTCCCGCACGTTCATCCTGCCGGTGAAGAGCATGCCGAGGCCCTTCAGGTTCAGCACGATCCATTTATAGGGCTCGACGAAGGACTGCACGAAGGCCTGGCTGATGCCGTACCGCACATGCACCTGGTCCGGCGCCACGGCCTGGAATATGCCGATGAGCCCGACCTTGTCGGTTTCGGCGGTGCCCCGGTACTGCTCCTTGTCGATCTGGAACGATATCTGCTTTCCCTCGACTTCCTTTACCGTGCCGATGAGACCCTCGTAGGTCAGGATCTTCCGGCCATTGATCATGATCGATCCCTTGTCGAGGTATTTCTGGAGGTTCTTCGATTTCATGATGGAAATGGTCTTGCCCTTGTTCCCCTTTTCGTCGACGGGCCGGAAGCGCACCACGTCGTTCAGGCGGGGGACGATATCCTTCTCGAACTCTTTTCCCTTGCGCACAACTTTAAAGCGCACCGTCCTGTCCGCATGGCCGTTGACGTACTTCGAGAATTCGGCCTCGCTCGCGACTGGCTTCCCGTCCATGGACACGATCTCGTCCATCTCGCGGAGCCCCGCCGCCCTGGCCGCGCCGTCCTCCACCAGCTCGACGATAAGGATGCGTGAGCCGTGGGGCATCACGCCGATCTCGAAGCGGCCGCTCCCCTCGTTCTTCTTCGGGGTCACCGGGAGGACGAGCTCCTTTCCGTCGCGCTTCACCGTGACGTCGAGCTTCTTCCCCTCGCTGAACATGACCGCGGCGGAAATATCGGCGAAGCTGTGCACGTCCTCCGGGCCGATCTTCACGATCCAGTCATTGCTCCTCAGGCCCGCGGCGTAGGCCGCGGACACGTTCTTCCCCGACTGCATCTGCTCGGGAATGTACACCTGGTTCGTGTCCTTCGAGTAACCGACGAGGTTCATGACGAAGAAAATGATGATGCCGAAGAAGAGGTTGAAAAGGGGCCCCATGGCCACGGTCACGATCCTCTTCAGGGGATGGGCCGACAGGAACTCGAAGCCCTGCCCGGTCCGCTCCTCGGACGGGTCCTCGCCGTAGAACTGGCAGTACCCTCCGAAGGGAAACGGCGCGATCTGGAAGGTGGTGTCGCCGATCTTTTTCTTGACGATTCCCTTGCCCATGCCGATGGAAAAGGTCTTGGCCTTGATGCCGACCATCATGCCTCCCAGGAGATGCCCGAGCTCGTGGATAAAGATACAGAGGCCCAGGAGGACGATCCCGGCCGCGATATAGATTACATATTGCATTATACGACTCCCTCTTTCCTATAGTAACTGATTCAACTCAGCAGTTTTCGTTACACATTTTTCCGATGAGACCCGAGGCGATTTCACGGGCCTCCCGGTCTGCGTCAACAATCTCCACCAGGCCCGGATTGTCCAGAACATTCTGCCTGGCCATGGTGTTCTCGACGATCCTCACGATATCCGTGAAGCGGATCCTCCCCGCGAGAAAGGCCGCCACCGCCGCCTCGTTGGCGGCGTTCAGAATGGCCGGCATGGTACCGCCCCGGCGCCCCGCGCCGTAGCAGAGCTGGAGGGCCGGGTAGCGGCCCGGGTCCCAGGCCGCGAAGGTGAGCGATCCCACCTCCTCGAGGGCGAGCCTCCCGAAGGGGTTGCCGCGCTTTTCCGGGTAGGTCAGGGCGTTCAGGATAGGGAACACCATGTCGGTCACCCCCATGTGCGCGTACAGGGCGCCGTCCACGGTCTCCACCATGGAGTGGACCACGCTCTCCGGGTGCACCATCACGCCGATCCTGTCATAGGGAAGGTCGAAGAGGTGGTGCGCCTCGATCACCTCCAGGCCCTTGTTCATGAGGGTGGCTGAATCGATGGTGATCTTGTTCCCCATGTCCCAGGTGGGGTGTGCCAGGGCCTGCTCCGGCGTCACCAGGGGAAGGTCCTCCACCGGCGTCCCCCGGAGGCTCCCGCCGGAGGCGGTGAGGATGACCCGCTCGATATCCGGGGCCGCCAGGTTCCTGGTAAGGCAGAACACGGCGCTGTGCTCGCTGTCCACCGGTATCATCTCGGTGCCGGTTGCGGCCAGCCCCTTCTTCACGAGGTCCCCGGCCATGACCAGGGTCTCCTTGTTCGCCAGGGCCAGTCGCTTCGCCGCCCCCAGCGACGCCAGGGTGGGCTTGAGTCCCGCGGCGCCGACAATGGCCGACACCAGCACGTCGACGCTCCGGCGGGCCAGCTCGATCGTGCCCTCTTCCCCTTCGAGGAATTCCACGGAGGGGAACTTCTTCAGGAGGTCCCGGTATTCGGGGGCCGCCAGCGCGTCGGCGGACCCCACGGCGACCACGGCGGGCTCGAACTCCCGGATCTGCTTTTCCAGCAGGGCGATGTTACCCCCGCAGGCGAGGCCGTGGACGCGGAACTCCTCTTTAAGGAAGCGCAGCACCCGCAGCGTCGATTCGCCGATCGAGCCCGTGGACCCGAGTATGGATATCGATTTGCCCATACGCCTGAATTATATCAGGCGACCCCCTTCAGGACCAGGTAATAGTAAAAGAGCGGATAGGAGAATATCAGGGCGTCGAAGACGTCCCACATGCCGCCATGGCCCGGGATGATGGAACCGGAGTCCTTGGTGGAGCCGTCGCGCTTGAAGGCCGATTCCACCAGGTCGCCCAGGTTTCCGGTCGCCGACAGGACGATCCCCAGGATGACCGACTCGATCATGCCGAAGAGGCTCCTGTCGAAAAACGATATGAAGACCTGGTTCGTGATGACCATGGCGAGGACGCTGAAGAGTAGGCCGGAGAAATACCCCTCCCATGACTTGTTGGGCGACACCGGGAAGCCGGTCTTGTGCTTTCCGAAGAGGACGCCGCCGAAATAGGCGAAGGTGTCATTGATCATGACCACGATGTTCAGAATGAAGATATAATATACGCCGTTGACGAGCGACTTCATTAAAATGATATGCGAAAAGGAAAACACGATGTAGACCAGTCCGAAGAGGGTGGTCCCCACCGAATAGGCGGCGCCCTTCAGGGGCCTGGTGAAGAGCTGCAGCGCCAGCACGACGGATAGGAAGACCGTCATGACGCCCATGACCACCCGGGCGTCGAAGACCGGGATATACCTGCTGTAGCCGTAGAGCCTGCCGTAGGCGAACAGGTACATGACGATATTGATGACGACGGCAAAGGCCATGCCGGTTTTCATGAAGGGGCTTCCCTCCTCCCCCCGCTCCGAGATGCAGTAGTACTCGTACAGGCACGCCAGGGAAACGATAAGCGAGCATGCCAGGATGGGGATGGCCTGGGCCAGGTCGGTCACGATCGTAAACACGTAAACGGGGAGCGCCACCACGGCGCTCAATATTCGGATAAGGGTGTTCTTCTTGACATCGCTCATAATCCGCCAAATCTCCTTTCTCGTTGCTGAAATTCGTATATCGCCCGGTAGAGGTGCGCGGGCCTGAAATCGGGCCACAGCACCTCCATGAACATCAGCTCGGCGTAGGCGAGCTGCCATACCAGGAAATTGCTGATGCGGGACTCTCCGCCGGTGCGGATCATCAGGTCCACCGGAGGCATGCCGGCCGTGAAGAGGCGCTTTTCAACCTCCTTCGGGGTCAGCCGGTCCCGCGGGCCGCGGTCGTCCAGCCAGCCGTTGACCGCCTGCACGATGTCCTGCTGGCCGCCGTAGTTGAGGCAGAAATTCAGGGTGAGGGTGCGGTTGTCCCGCGTCTCGCGCACCGCGTTCTCTATGGTTTTGATGGATGACGACGGAAGGCGGTCCCGGAGGCCGGAATGCCTGACCCGTATGCCTTTCTCCTTGAGCACCCCGATCTTCTCCTTGAAGAAGTAATCGAGGAGCTTCCAGAGGCTCAGGACCTCGGTCCGCGGACGCCGCCAGTTTTCCGTGGAGAAGGCGTAGAGGGAAACGGCCTTTATGCCGATGCCGATGGCCGCGTCCATGAGGGGCTCGATGATCTCCGCCCCGCGCCTGTGGCCTTCGGACCGGGGCAGTGATTTTTTCTTCGCCCACCGCCCGTTGCCGTCCATGATGATGGCGACATGGGAGGGGACCTTTTTTTTGTTGATAAGGGATAAATAGTTTTTCATTAAATTTTCGGGGCTGTATCGTATCCCCCCCTAACCCCCTGAGGGGGCATGATTCCGGCGCCCCCTCGGGGGGCCGGGGGGGTCTTCAAGGGCAGCCTGAATCAGATATTCAGAATCTCTTTTTCTTTATTATCCGTCAGCTTCTGTATTTCGTCAATGAATTTATCCGTGGCCTTCTGGATCCGGGCAAGGGCGTTCTTGGAGTCGTCTTCCGATATCTCCTTTTCCTTCTCGAGCTCCTTGATCATGTCGTTGCCGTCCCGGCGCACGTTGCGGACCGCGACACGGCACTCCTCGGCCTTCTGCTTGGCGTGCTTCACATATTCCTTGCGCCGCTCCTCGGTGAGGTCCGGTATCTGTATGCGTATCAGGTTCCCGTCGTTGGACGGGTTCACGGAGAGATCCGACTTGAGGATGGCCTTCTCCACCTCGGCCAGGTTTCCCTTGTCCCACGGCTGTATGACCACGAGCTTCGGCTCCGGGCAGGAGACCGTCGCCACCTGGTTCAGGGGCATCTCGGTGCCGTACACGCTCACCCTGATGCCGTCAAACATGGCCGGGTTTGCCCTCCCGGTGCGAATGGCGGCGAAATCCTTCTGCAGCGCCGCGATGCTCTTCTTCATCCGGTCTTCAACATCGGTTATGACATCTTCTACCATGGTCTCCTCCTCGTCAGGAAATAAGAGTGCCGACCCGTTCGCCGGTGACGATCCTTTTCAGCGAGCCCCGGTTGAACAGGTTGAACACGATGATCGGCAGATTGTTCTCCATGCAGAGGGTGACCGCCGTGAAATCCATGATCCGCAGCTGCCCCTTCAGCACGTCAATGTAGGATATGGCGTCTATCTTTTTCGCGCTCGCGTCCTTTTCCGGGTCGCCGGTATAGACGCCGTCGACCCTGGTGGCCTTCAGCAGCACCGACGTCTCCAGCTCCACCGCCCGCAGGCTCGCCGCGGTATCGGTGGTGAAGAAGGGCTGGCCGGTCCCGCCCGCGGCGATGACCACGCTGCCGCTGTCAAGGTGGGAGAGGGCCGCCCGGATGATGTACGGCTCGGCGATCTCCATCATGGAAAAGGGACACATCACCACGGCGTTCACGCCGATGCTCTCGAGGGCGTTCTGCAGGGCCAGGGAATTCATCACCGTGGCGAGCATGCCCATGTGATCGCCGGTGACCCTCTTCAGGCCCAGGCTGTCGGCCATTTTTCCCCGGAATATGTTCCCGGCCCCGATGACCACCGCCACCTGCACGCCCATCTGCTGCACGTCCCGGATCTCCCCGGCAATGCCGGAGAGGATAGCCGGGTCGATGCCGCTCTTCGCCTTTCCGGCGAGGGCCTCGCCGGAAAGCTTCAGCAGCAGGCGCCGGAAGCGCGGCTCCGATTGGGGACTGGCCGGGCCCATGCTACCCGCCTATCTGGTAGCGGGTGAACTTTCCGACTTCTATGTTTTCGCCGAAGGTGGCGATCCTCTGCTTGATAAGGTCCTTTATCTTGACCGCGGAGTCCTTTATGAACTCCTGCTCCAGGAGGCACACGTCGGTGTAGAACTTGTTGAGCTTGCCGTCGATGATCTTCTCGATGACGTTCGCCGGCTTGCCGGAGTCCTTCATCTGCTCGCGGTAGATCTCCCGCTCCTTCTCGACCACTTCCTTGGGCACGTCCTCTATCCTGATGTAGAGGGGATTGGCCGCCGCGATCTGCATGCAGATGTCCTTGGCAAGCTCCCCGAAGCCCTCGTTACGGGCGACGAAATCGGTCACGGTCAGGAGCTCCAGGAGCACGCCGATCTTGTTGTTGCTGTGCACGTAGGACGCAACGATCCCCTGGGTCACCTCGCGGCCCATCTTCTTGTCCGCCGACGCCAGGCCTTTCTTCCTCAGCATCTCGACGGCCTTGTCCATGTCGCCGTTCGTCTCAACGAGGGCCTTTTTGCAGTCGAGCATCCCCGCCTGGGTCTTTTCCCTCAGCTCTTTTATCATGTCGCCAGTTATCTCAGCCACTGTAATTCTCCTTCAAAAAATTTCTAATCGCGTTGTTGCAGCTATCGGCGCGACGCGATCCGTCGCGCCGCCCGGGCCTACTTGCGCGGCTCGTACATCTCGTCATCCTCTTCATATTCGTAGGATGAGCCCTCGGCCGGGGCTTTTACTTCCGATTCACCTGACGCTGCGGGTTCCCCGCCGGCGCCTTCCTCGCCGCCCTCCTCGACCAGGGCCTCCTCGGTCATGCCGCCCGACTGTCCTTCGAGCACCGCCCGGGCCATGACGTCCAGGAACAGTGCAATGGCCCTGATGGCGTCGTCGTTCCCCGGTATCGGGAAATCGATCTCGTCCGGGTTGCAGTTGGTGTCGACTACGGCGAAGATCTTGATCCCCATCTTCTTGGCTTCCTGGACCGCGATCGATTCGCGCTTCGGGTCGATGATGAAGAGCGCGTCGGGCATCCTTGTCATGTCCTTGATGCCGGAGAGGACCTTGTCCTTCTTCTCGAGCTCGCGGTTCAGCTCGAGGATCTCCTTCTTCGTCTCCGCGTCCCACTTGTCGGTTTCCTTCATCTTCTCAAGCTCCTTGAGGCGCTTGATGGAGTTGCTGACGGTCTTGAAATTGGTCAGGAGGCCGCCCAGCCACCGCTCGGACACGTAGAACTGGCCGCACTTCTTCGCGTATTCCACGATGGCCGCCTGGGCCTGCTTCTTCGTTCCCACGAAAAGGACCTTGCCGTTTTTCTCGGCGACTTCCTTCATCGCGGCGTAGGCGATCTTGATGCGCTGCATGGTCTTCTGCAGGTCAATGATATGGATTCCGTTCCTCGCAGTGAAAATGAACTGCGACATCTTGGGGTTCCAGCGCCTGGTCTGATGGCCGAAATGAACACCCGATTCCAACAAAGCTTTCATCGATACTACTGACAATGATAGTACCCCCTGTCATTAATAAGATATTACGGGAAACTCCCGGTTCATTGCTTTCCTCACGCGGCCCGCGCTCACGCGCCGGTGCCTGGTGGAAAAATATATGATCAGCGCCCGTCCCGCAGGAAAGCGCCTTGTGCGCCGTTATTGACTATTGCCTTTTCACGAGTGAAGGAGGCAACCGGCCTGCGCCGATTTTTTCTTCGCGTCCCCCGCTGCCGGGAGGCGCTGCTTGATAGCCGCGGGTGCGGCCTAAACCTTCCTGAAGATAATCACCCCGATGACGAGGCCTATGATCGAGGAAAGGTTTATCTTGATGCTGAAACTGATGATCTCAAGGTTAAACCCGATGGGGCCGGTCAGGCTTTTCTGGATGACCGACAGCGCGGGAACAAATCCCGCCACCAGCGTTCCCAGCGCCGATCCCAGTATCGCGCCCACCAGCATGAAGGTGAGCAGGTATCCGAAGTTGTTTTTTTCGAATGTCATACGGCGCCAATGGAACTCCTGTACATAGATTTCCATGGAGGGTTTTTGTCAAGAGATTTTCGTTCATCAACTGATACTTATGCCCTCACCCCCAGCCCCTCTCCCATTAAAAATTGAAGAAAGGAGAGGGGGGGTATGCCCATGATATTTTTCTTATAGAAACCCTCTCCTTTTTCCCAAACTTAATGGGAGAGGCGCCGAACAGGACGTTTCAGTGGCAGACGCATTCAGGACATCCATGTCCCGCGTCTGCAGGCGGCCATCCTGACCGCTCCCAGCGCGGCCAGGATGGCCAAAAAGCGCTCGGCGTGCCCCGGAGGGGCGGGTGAGGGAATCTTACCGGAAGAAAAAAAAGGGGGGGAGGACCCCCCGCCGGCATCCTGCCCCCCAGGCAAACTATTAAACGCTTTCAGCAAGCGGTATCGGCGCTACGCGCTCATGAGGGATTGGGTCATTTCAAGTTTGTTGCTCCTGGTCCAGAGGCCCATTTTTTCCGCCTCTGCGATCAGCTCGTCCCTGAAATCCGGATGGGCGATATTGATAAGCGCCTCGGCCCGCTCCCAGGTGGATTTTCCCTTGAGCATGGCGGTCCCGTATTCCGTCACCACGTAGTGGACGATGGTCCGGGGGATCGTCACGACCGTGCCCGGCTCCAGGAAGGGCCTGATCCTCGATTTGCGGTTCCCGTTCTTGTCCACCTTGGTGGAGGAGATGCAGATGAAGCCCTTGCCGCCGTTCGAATGATAGGCCCCGAAGATGTAATCGAACTGGCCGCCGGTCCCCGATATCTGCCGCTTCCCCATCGACTCTGACGAGACCTGGCTGTACAGGTCGACCTCCACCGCGTTGTTGATCGCCACCATCCTGTCATTCAGTGCGATGAGTTCCGGGTTGTTGGTCAGGTCCACGGAATAGGAGGCGCAGGCCGGGTTGTGATCTAGAAAATCGTAGAGCCTCTGGCTTCCCAGGGCGAAGGTATAGGCCATGCGTCCAGGGTAAATGCCTTTTTTACTGTTGGTTATCCTTCCTGACTCGTACATGTCGACGTAGGAGTCAGCCAGCATCTCCGTGTGGACCCCCAGGTCCTTGATATCGGACTGCGCTATCATCATTCCCACGGCATTGGGCATGCCGCCTATGCCGAGCTGGATGCAGGAGCCGTCCTCGATCTCCGCCACGATGCGCTCCGCTATGGCCCTGTCGACCTCGGAGGGCTGCAGGGACGGCAGGGAGATCAGGGGCCGGTTGTCGGATTCGACGATGTAATCCACCTCCGAAATGTGTATCCCCTCGTTGTGGCCGCCGTAGCAGCAGGGGACGGTTTCGTTGACCTCGACAATGACGATTCGCGCCCTGTCGGCGATGCGCTTGGAGATGGAATTCGACGGTCCGAAGTTGAAGTACCCGTGCCTGTCCATGGGAGTGACCTTCACCATGAAGACGTCCGTTTCTATATGATCGTAGAGGAACGGACCCTCGTGGTAGTTCAGGGGTATGTAATTGCACAGGCCGCCGTCGTGGAGCTTGCGGTCAGCCCCGCTGAAATGCCAGTTGTTGTAGATGAAGCGCTCGCGGGTCGGGTCCGCGGTGACCACGGCCGGAAGGCCCGGGAAGGATACGGCCCGTATCTTGACGTCCCTGAGGTCGTCCACGCGCTTGGCCAGGTACCGGTCCAGGAAGGTCGGCGCGCAGGCGAAATGCCCGTAGTCGACCCAGTTGCCGGACCGGACAACGCGGACGGCGTTCTCGGCCGATGTCAGCTTTCTCGAATATTCTCCCAGGTAATTCATAAGGCCCCTCCTCCGGTAGTATTCAGCATGATGGTAGGAATATAAGCTGGTTCCGGAAGAAATTGAATCAGCGGGGGGCCTATTTTGCCATAGGTCGTACGCGTTTTATGCCATAGGTAAAAGGCCTATAGGGTTATTGCGGCCATGCTTTGAGCGAAGGCGCTAATATCGTCACAATATTTTTACCGCATCTTCTTTTCTTATTACTTTCGAAAAAGTTCCATTTAAAGCCGCCAAAAATGAATTTTGCACGTTCTCTGCCGATATTTCATTATCATTTATTGTCAAATTCCTTGTGGCGCAGCAATCGCCGACAACGATACATTCATATCCCAGATCAAAAGCCGCCCTGACGCTTGTATCAATGCACATATGCGTCATCATCCCGACTATAACGAGCTTAGAAATATTATTGTTCTTTAAATAATCATTCAGTTCGGTATTCCGAAAGCTGTTCGGGTAGTTTTTTGTAATCACTTTTTCACCGGGACCGGGCTTAACATTGTCATGAATCTCAACGCCGTGTGTATCAGGCAGAAAAAAAGTCGCCCCCGGCTTAATGGAAACATGCTGTATATAAATAACCGGCATTGAATGATCTCTGAAATGCCCCAGCAGATCCTTGATTTTACTGCAAGCATCAACACTGTTATGCAGTTCCATCCGCCCCTCGGGAAAATAGTCATTTTGAACGTCAATAATCAACAATGCTGTTTTCATAAATAAACACCTTTATTTTATCAAAAATGGTTCTTATTTCATTTTTATCAATACGGGATATTCATTCAAAATCTGTCCGATCTGTGATATCCAGTTATCCAGATATGTCTGATCTGCATGGATCTCGAAATTCAGATATCAATAGAAATTGAATCACCGGATGATTCCATCAACAGCTTGCTCATTCCGCCCCCGTCTCCTTGACCCACTCCACCGCGCACTTGACCAGCTCCGCGGAATTCTTCAGGTTGAGCTTTTCCTTGATCTTTTCCCGGTAGGTGCCCACGGTCTTGACGCTCAGGTTCAGCTTCTCGGCCATCTCGCCCCGGGAAACGCCCCGTCCGATCATGGTGAATATCTCCAGCTCGCGGTCGGAGAGGCCGTCAACGGGACTCATCGGCGCCGGTGTTTTCTTGCTTGTAGCCTTGCCGATGAGGCTCTCGGCCATGGCTTCGCTCACGAATATCTTCCCGGCCAGGACCTGGCGTATACCCGTTATCACGCGGTCGGTCATCTCCTGCTTCATGATATAGCCACGGGCGCCGGCGCGGAGGACCCGCTCCGCGTAGAGCGACTCGTCGTGCATGGAGAGGACCAGGACCGGGAGGTCGGGATAGCGCTCCCTTACATACCTGATGAGCTCGAGTCCGCTCATGTCCTTCAGGGTCATGTCCACGATCACTATGTCGGGCGCGAGCTTCCCGATCTGCTTCTGCGCGTCAAAGACCGTCTCGGCCTCGCCGCATACGGCCATGTCCTTCTCCTCGTTGATGAGCTGGGCCAGCCCCTTTCGAAAAATGGGGTGGTCGTCCACGATCAAAATTTTTGATTGAGCGAGCATGATACGATGGTACCTCCAGATGGATCTCTGCGGACGTCAAAGCCGGCGCCTATCATCCGGGCCCGGTAGCTCATGGTGTTGAGACCCAGGCCTTTTTTGAGGGCTGCGTCCTCCGGTATGCCGACGCCGTTGTCCCTGACGCTGAGGGACAGGAGCCCGCCTTCGGAAACAAGTGATATGGCGATGGCGGTCGCCCTGCCGTGGCGCACGGCGTTGGTCGTCGCCTCCTGGATGATATGGTAGAGGTGGGCCGCGGTGGTGTTATCGCTGATCATGACACCGTCGCCCGTCTCGACCGTACAGGCGACGCCGAAGGCACTCTCGATGTTCCCGGCCAGCTCCCTGATGGATTCGGCCAGGGCGTTCTCGTTCAGGTAGACCGGGCAGAGGCCCTTGGCCATCCTCCGCGTCTTGGTGATCGACTCCCGGAGGAGCTGCACGATCTCGGCGCAGAGGGGCGCGTCGGCGCTCGACTTTTCCAGGAGCCGCTTTTCCAGGAGCGTCGACAGGGCCTCGACGCCGATCAGGTGCTGCTGCAGGTCGTCGTGGAGGTCCTGGCCTATCTTCCGCCGCTCCGCCTCGCTGATGTCCAGGATCTCCCTTTCGAGGCGCCGCTGCTCCGTGATGTCCGCGAAGACCGAGATGAGGCAGGTCTCGCCCTGGAGCTCGATGATCTCCGCGGAGTAGATCCCGATGCGCATCTCCCCCGATTTCACCCGGAAATTCACCTCCCGGTTGTGGAGCCGCCCCTCCCCGAGGAGGCGCGCGATCAGTCCCTTCCGGTACTCCTCGTCGGGCCATATCCAGAGCTCGAGAACGGTGTGCCCTATCACCTCGTCCCTGGCGTACCCGGTGATCTTGAGAAAGCTGTCGTTCACGTCGATGAAGCACCCCTCGCCCACGGTGCTGATCGTTATGGAGTCGGGGCTCGAGCGGAAGGCCTTGGAGAACTTGTCCTCCGAGAGCCTCAGCGCCTCCTCCGCGTTCTTGCGGGCCGTGATATCGGTGAACACCGCGAAGCTCCCGGTGAAGTCCCCCGTCGCGTCGTAGATGGGCCGGGGAGACACGATGGTGTGTATGATCTCGCCCTCCTTGTTCTTCCAGGACACCTCGTAGGGATCGTACCGGTTCTTTTTTCTGCTGAACTGCTGGCTGCGCCATACTTCCCTGGACGCCTCTTGCAGAAGGTCGATGGCCGGCTTCCCGACGATCTCCTCCCGGGAATACCCCATCATCCGGCAGATCTGCTCGTTCACGTAGGTGATGTTCCCGTCCCTGTCCTGGATGCCGAGGCCGTCGTTCATGGTCTCCACGAGGAGGCGGTATTTCTCCTCGCTCTCCCGGAGGGCCTCCTCCGCCTTGATCCGCTCCGTGATGTCAAGGAGCGACGCCACGCTCTGCCTGGTGCCGGGGATCAGGGCCACGGTCATGAAGCATTGCCTGACCTCGCCGCCGCTGTTCATCAGCCTGCAGATGTAATTTCGCGGCGCCGCGTCCGGGTCCCTTCTCCTCTGCCGGTGGTATTCGATCATGAAGTCGCGGTCCTCCTCGACGATGAAGGCGGGCCAGCTCATCTTCCCCTCGATGTCGGCGCGGCATACGCCGGAGAGCTTCTCGAATTCAGTGTTGACCATCGCTATGAGGGTATCCTCCTCGATGAGGATCGTGGCGGTGCCGGTATTCTCGAAAATGGTCCGGTACTTCCGCTCGGAGCTCTGGAGGTCCGCGTCGTACAGGCTGTTGTCCTTGCCCTGGTGGTCCATCTTTTTCTCCTTCTTGGGCGGGCGCGATTTCGAAACCGCGCCTTTATGCGGGCTTCGGTGCCGGCTCCCCGGCCCCTATCGCAGCTCGATGGTGCAGGCGCTGATCGGGTCCGAGAGGACATAGCCCGCAGCGCCCGTGGAGGTCTTTCTCACCCATTTCCTTGTCTGAAGGTCCCACTGTTCCTCCCCAAGACCGGCGGGGACCTCGTAGGCATAACCCATCCGGAAGATCACGTAGAGCCTCTGCCCCGGCCTGAGCTTCATCAGGGCGGCCTTCAGCGCGTCCCGGCGCGACGGGTCAGGGCCGATGGATTCCCACCTGAACCCGGAGGTGCTGTCCGAAAGATACCGCTCCTGCTGCGTCCAGAAGCAGTTGACGATCGGGTCCCAGAGCGGTATATCGCCGGGCCCGGCCGGCCATGGCCGGGCGCCGTCGTCCAGCCTGTTGCCGGCCGCGTCATGGGAGGCCCAGATGGACCAGTACTGGACGTCAGCGGTCCTGTACTTCAGGTTCCCGCCCTTCTCCTGGATGACGCTATCAAGGCATTTCCCCAGGGAGAAGCCCTTCGGCAGGATCTGGCGCATGTCTATGGTCATGTCCCTGCCCAGCTTCAGATAAAAGACCTTCTTCACCGGATCATACTCGAAGAGGGCGCGGTCAAAGACGTTCATGGGGGGATACCCGGCGCCGGACACGACGATCGATCCGTATCCGAAACTGGATATGTAGCCGGAGGCCGGATCATCGGCGAAACCCGCGGAAGCGGCCAGGAGGACCATGGCGAAAATCAATCGTTTCATATAATTTCTCCCTGCAATCGATCAACCTCCGCGCGGCGTCGGTTGAACCGCCACAGGACCATATCAGGTTCCCTGCCGCGGCCCTTTTAAAATCGGCCGCAGGTCATCAAGCCTGTCGAAAAGATGCCAGATGTAATTGCCGCCGCCCCGCTCCCGGTGCGGATGGAGGTCCGCCAGGGCGGGATCATCACGATAGCTCTGGAAGGCCTCGCGGGACTTCCACTCGACCAGGATGAGGACCGTCCTCGGTTCAATGCCGCCGGTTACCGCCTCGCGGAACTTCCCCAGAGCGATAACCCTGCCTCCGTGGGCCGCCACCTCCTGCGCCGACCGCCGCGAATAGGCGGCATACTCATCGGCATCGGCTATATCGAACAGGTTCAACGCGTATACGGGACCGGTATCATCCATGGATTGCCTCCTATCATCGCTTAAGCAGCTTTTCCAGGGGATTTTTCATTTCTTCTTTAATGAAGATAATCTTCACCAGGGTATCGCCGAGGGGATTGGTTTCGGGATAAATCCTGTCGGTCCGGCCGGAATTCTTCCAGGCCCCGTCCTTCCAGTAATCATAGTAAAAGGAAAAGACCGCGCGGCCCCCCCGGCTGTCCCTGAAGGCGATCCTGTTCAGGGCGGGAATGTTTCCCCTGCACTGGAGCGCCTTCTTGTCGATGAGAACGATCCTCATCTCCCAATGCCGGAAGACGAACTCGTTCTTTCTCCGCTCGGCGCCGCGCCATCGCGTGAACTCGATCGATTGGATATCCCCGAAGGCGACGTTCTTCTTGCTGTACGTTCCCTCCTCCGCGGCCTGGACCTCGATGAAGCCGGACTGCAGATCGATGAAGCCGGTCGTGGAATCGCCCCGGGCCGTTACAATGGTTACGGGAACATCCGATACCCTTTCGGCGTCCTTCCGGTCGCGCAGATCCACGGAGGGAGCCGCAGGGTCCCTGGGAGAGCGGGGCCCTTCGGAGGAGGGGGATTTCTTTTCTTCCGCGCCCAGGCCTCCCCAGAGGAGGGCCGCGGCCGCGGCCGCGGCCAGGCACCGGCGAATGGCGGCCCTGCCGCGCATCACTTGATCTCCCTCAGCTCGATCTCCGCCATGTCGTTGTCCGGCTCGATGGCGAGGATCTTTTCAAAGACCTTACGGGCCTCCCTCCGCTGGCCCGTCTTTTTCAGGGAGAGGCCGGTCAGCATCATGGCGTCGATGAAGCTGCTTTTAAGGCTTGAGGCCCGGGAGGAGTACTTGATGGTGCCGGCAAAATCATCCATGCAGTAGTGGGCCCAGGCGAGATTGTACCACACGTTGGCGTCGAACTCGTTGTTCTCAAGATACAGCTCCAGGTGCTCCACCGCCCTGGTGTAGTCTCCGATCTTCAGATAGCACTCGCCGATGAAGAGGTGCGACTGCTCGTCCTCCGCGTTGATCCCCAGCGCCTTCGAAAGGAGCGGGATCGCGTCCTGGTAATGCTGGCTCCACATGAGCTTGAAGGCGCGTTCGCGCAATTCCACGAGGTCGCGGTATGCCGGGTCGATCTCGATCAGCACCATGGTCATGTCGTCGGTCTGGGGGACGCCGTCGGCGTGTTCCCGGCATTCCCGGATGATGCGGTCCCGGGCCTCTTCCAGAGGAAGCGGCCCGGTATCCGTGAAGATCCGCTCCAGGCGCAGTTCCCCGAAGGGATCGCCGCTTTTGTCAACGGCGATCACGATGCCGTCAGTATAGAGAAGTATCCGGTCGCCGTACCCGAGCTGGTTCTGCCCGTCCACGTACATGGCGTTCGATTCGAGGGAATACCCCATAAAGAGGCCGTTGGTGTCCCAGTTCTCGACGGACATGCTGTCCTTCCGGAGGACCAGCGCCATCTGGTGCGAGGCGTTGCAGTAGAAGATGTCCCGGGTGGGGCTGATGACCGCGAAAAAGGCGGTGACGAAATCATCGGTCTTTATCGCCTTGACCAGCTCGTTGTTGACGTGGCGGAAAATGTCCGCAGGGAAGAGCGACGTCTGGATCGCCTCGGCGAAGCTGATCTTCGCCAGGGCCGTGATGAAAGCGGCCGGCATGCCGTGGCCCGATACGTCGGCTATGAGGACACCCAGGTAGCCGCCCTTCATTATAAAGATGTCGTAAAAATCGCCGCCCACCTTGCCCATCGACTGGTAGTAGGCCACCACCTTGACGCCCTCGTGGTAATAGGGCGTCTCCGGGAGCAGGCCGTGCTGGATATCGCCCGCCAGGTCGAACTCCTTCTGAATCTCGTTGTCCTTCCGTTCCATGAGGAGGAGGGCCCGGTTGAGCTCGCGGGTACGCTCCTTCACCTTGCCCTCCAGGTTCTCGTTGGCGGCCTCCATCTTCTCGGTCATGAAGCGGATCCTGTCCGCCAGGGCAAGTGAGAGCAGGATCACCTGCGCCAGCGACGATATCTGCAGAAGCCACCGCGTTACGAAGTTGTCCGGGATGATCCCGAAGAGCTTCAGGGAATAGACCAGGGTCCCGATCCAGAAGGCCGCCCAGGTGATGATGTACATGCGTGCGGCCCGGTTTCCCATCATCAGCACCTTGATCGAAACGACATAGAGGAAGACCGCCAGTATCATGGTCAGCCCGATCAGGGCGATGATGGTTACGGAGTAATCCGCGAAAAAGGTCACCGGAATCACCACGGCGTAGAGGAGCAGCGCCGCCTTCATCACCCGGTCGATGGCGGGAACGTAATGCATCGTGTCCAGGTAGTACCTCACGAATTGAATGGCGAAGATCGATGTCAGGATCACCCAGGAGGGGATGCTCTGCTTGGCCCACCAGGGATGGTCCGGCCAGAGGTACTGGAAGGCGAGGCCGTTCAGGCACAGCTGGAACCCGATAAAGGCAAGGCAGTAAAGCACGTAATACAGGAAGCTCCGGTCACGGAGGGAGAGAAAAAGGAACAGGTTGTAAATGACCATGACCATCATGGCGCCGTAATAGATGGCGAAGATGACGTTCATCCTGGCGACATGGTCATTGAGCGCCCGGGGGGACCAGATGGTGAGAAACAGGTCCATGGGCCCCCGCGACTGGCAGCGCACATAGCAGGTGCGGCTGCTCATCTCCGTTTCCGTGAAGGAGAATACCGCGTTGACGAAGGGGACCTCCCGAGAGGAGAAGGGGAGGATATCACCCGAGGCGCGCTCTTCCATGAGCTTCCCCTCGTCATCGACCATGTAGAGGTTGATCCGCTCCATCTGCGGATGGGCCACTTCAAGGCACCACTCGATGGCGCGATCGCCCCGGTTGGAGACGGTAAAGCGCGCCCAGTAGGCGGAGCGCGTGAACCCTAACACGGGATATTCTTCCTGGGATTGCCTGAATGACTTCGAGAGAACGGCGCCGGACACATCCTGGATGCCCCATTTCCCCGCCGGGTCCTCGAGGATTTCCATGGTCCTTCCGAGATTGACCCTGGATAGATCATCGTCGAGCTCCACCGTCTTTCCCCCGGCGGACCGGGGCAGCATGACCGCAAGGATTATGCAGAGGGGCAGGAGCAGTCCGGGATGGCGCTTCATTCCGTCCATGGCGGCCGCCGGCATCATAGGGAGAATTCCGCGATCACCGGGGTGTGATCCGAGGGCTTTTCCCAGGTCCGCGGCTCCCGGTCGATCGCCGCGCCCGTCGACAGGGCGGCCATGGCCCCGGTCCCCCAGATATGGTCCACGCGCCATCCCAGGCCGCGGGCGACCCCGTCCCGCACCCGGTAGTCCCAGAAGGAATAGTGGCCCGCCTCGGGCCGGTGCTTCCGGAAGATGTCGACAAAACCCCAGTCCTTCACCGCGGCCAGGGCCCGGTGCTCGTCCGGGTGGTAGCCCACGTGGCCGAGGAGGCGTTTCGGGTCATGGACGTCGATCGGCTCCGGCGCCACGTTGAAATCGCCGAGCCAGACAAGGCGGTCCCCCGTCCGGAAGCGCCCGCTGAAATACTCGAGGAGGCGGCCGAACCACCGGAGCTTGTACTGGAACTTTTCCGAATCGGGCGCGGTGCCCTGGGGCACGTAGGTATTGACGATGTCCACGCCCATCACGCGCGCGGCGACGAGCCTCGTCCCCTCGTCGCTTCCGCTCCCGTCGAACCCGTAGGAGACGTCTTCGAAGCCGTGGCGGCTCAGGATGGCGACGCCATTGTACGATTTTTCGCCGCGAAATACGGCCCGGTATCCCAGGCCCTCGATCTCCGCCGCGGGAAACTCGCCGTCGACGACCTTGGTCTCCTGCAGGCACAGCACGTCGGGGCGGGCGGAGGCAAGCCACCGCTCGAGCAGGGGCATCCGCGCCCTGATGGAATTGGCATTATATGTGGCGATCTTCATGGATACTCAAGCAAGCGGGTAACGCTCCCCGCCTCAGGCCCCGCTCATTTCTTCGTGTCAAGCATCACGCGGTTTGTCGGCTGGATGACCGCCTTCTTGTTCGCCATGGAAACGACCCTGGCGCGGTAATTGCCCTGGCCGTCGTGATACAGCTTGACCCTGGCGACGAAGCGGTCGCCGTTATAGACCGACGCGGACTGGCCATCCTCGATCTTCAGCGACCGGTTCATGCGCACCAGGATGGCGCCGGTATCCCGCGGGTCGAGGACCAGGCCGTTCTCCTTCTTGGCGCTCAGGACGAAGTCGAAGAGATAATCGTATTTCTTGATCTGCTGGTTCCTGCCGTTCAGCGTCTGCGCGAGGGCGCTCCAGAGGTTCTCGTAATCGCGGACGATGGAGCCGGAGAGGCCGTCGATGGCCTTCAGCGCCGGCGGCACCGAGTTCTTGTAGGGGACCCTCATCAGCCTCTTGAGCACGGTCACCTCGTCGCTTATATGCTTCCGGAGCACGCCAAAGTCATCGGAGCTGAAACCGCATTCTCCCAGGAGGGGGTTGTATTCCTTGAGAATGCCGCCCCGCACCAGGGAGGCGTCGTTTTTCGCCCCGATGATGCCGCTCACCGGCTGCCTGTCCAGCACCGGGTTGTACCTCAACGTGACGTACTCCATGTAGTTGTCATAGTATTTCTTCAGGGCCTCGACGCCGGTGTCCTGCTTGTCCTTGAGCCTCTTCATCTGCAGGTTGTAGAGGCGGTCGGCGTTGGTGATCCTGGTCTCCGCGCCCTTGGCGGCGAGCTCCTTTTCCTCCTTCTCCCGCGCGTCCTGCAGGGCCCCTATCTCCGCCTTCTTGCGCCGTATCTGCGCCTGGTACGAGGCCCTGGTCCGCTTGATCCGGGACTCCTCCTCGCTCCTGAGGGCGGACACCCGGCGGTCCATCTCGTCGTCGGGCAGGCCCTGGGAGAGGAGCGCCGCCTCCCGGGCATAGATATCCTTCCTGACCCTCAGCATCTCGCCGAGCATGTCCACCTCGAGGATCTGCATCTCGATGCGGAGCACGTCGATGTTGCTCCCCCGTTTCCGCGCCGAATCGATGACCTCCTTCAGGCGCAGGTCCTCGAACTCGGTGATGTCCACGTTGATGATCCTGTCCCGCCAGTCCCGGTACAGCTTGAAGAGAATGACGCCCCCGACGACGACCCCGATAAAAAGAAGGATGAAGAGGTAGAGCTTGTAATTCTTGTTCTTTCTGGTCCGGGCGTACTCCTCCTCGAGGACATAGACCTTCGTTAACCCTTCCTGGTCGTAGATCTCATCAGGAAGAAAGAGCGACTGCCCCTTGACGATATCCTTTATTTCGTTTTCATTTCCCATATTCCGTTCCACCCTTTCGGAGGCCGTTCCTGGGTCCGCTCGATGAACATCTCGGCAACCGGAAGCTTGCATTTCTTGAACTTCGCGTTGGCGGCGGTCCAGTCGCCGCGGTAATAGAGCTCGAGGCCGAGCTCATAGGCGGACAGCTGCTCGGCCAGAACCTTGTCGAATTCGCTTTCCAGGATCGGCCAGTATATCTTCTGTCCCATGGTCTTTCCCTTGACCATGACGGTGTCCAGCTCCACGAAATGGAGCCCGGGGGACTCCATGGCGGCCTCGATGTCCTTCTTGACGTACTCGGAGCAGATGACCGGGACCTTGTACACGCGCGTGAGCCCCTCCATCCGCGAGGCCGAATTGACGTTGTCCCCGATGACCGTGTTGGTCATCCGCACGTAGGAGCCCAGGGTGCCGTAAAAGACCTCGCCCCCGTCGATGCCCACGCCGATCTCGAGAAGCACCGCCTTGTATATCTTTTCCTCGTCGCCGGAGAGCTTCCCCTTCTTTAAAATTATCTCGTCCCGGATGGCGGTCATCCGGAGACCCAGGAGCTGTGTCACCTCGTGGAGCTTGTACGCGGCCATGACCGCCTGGTACGACTTGTTCTTCGAGCCTTCCAGGACACCGAACACGGCAAGGAGAGCGTCGCCGATGATGGAGCCGATGACCCCGTCCAGGTTCACGATCTCCCTGATGGCCCGGTCGTAGTGGAGGTTCAGGAGCTTGATGATATCCGTGCCAAGGGTCTCGGTGATGAAGGTGAAGCTCTTGATGTCGGAGAAAAGGATCGTGAGCTCCTGCCTGGTTCCCTCGAGCTTCACCATCCGCTCCCGGTACGCCTTGAGCACCACGTCCTGGTTGGCGAACTTGCGGAAGATATGGATGAGATTGTCCACCGTGCCCGAGAGGGAGTTGAAGGCCGCGCCCAGGTAGGTGATGTCGTCGTTGGTCGCGCCGGAAAGGTCGATAAGGTCAAGCTGCTGCGACTTGATCATCCTCATGATGGACCGTGTTATGATGTCGATGTACCGGAGCAGGAACCGGAGGATGAAGATGCCGATGCCGCCGACCACGATGGTGATGACGATGATGACGGAGCTGATGATGATCATGTTTTTCCGGGTCTCCCCGTAAAACTCCTCGCGCTCCTCGGCGCGGACGATGAAGGCCTTCCACTTCGGGTTGTACTTGTACATCCCGAAATAATCCATGCCGTTGAACCGGAAATAGAGGGGACCCTCGTCCTTTCCGGCTCCCAGGCCCGCCATCAGCTCCTTGAGGCACTTCTCGTCCCCGAAGTCCTTGTGCCGCGGGACCTGATCGCTGGAGGCCTGGAAAAGAACCTTCCCCTCCGCGTCAAAGCCCAGGAAGACGGCCTTATCGTGGCGGAGCTCCCGCTGCCCGCTCTCCGGGGTAAGGCCCAGCTCGTGCTTTCCCTTCTTCTCCATGCTCAGCACCGAGCCCTCGAGATTCTTGTCGAACTGGTATATTTCGAACTGGTCGTTGCAATAGGTGTAGATGGTTTTCAGGTCCTTGGTGAGGAGCTGGTTCATCTGGCTGAAGAGCTGGGACCTGTTGAATACGAAATTGATGTAATTGGTGGAAAAATTTGATATGAGTATGAAAAGGCTGAAGGTTATGATGATCTTTAGAGTTACCGGCCAGACCCTTGTATTGTTTACTTTTTTGACAAACATAGAGCACATTCTCTCGTTAATAATCACGGGCGGCAATTTATGAAAAGATATTTACTGTTTAATGGTAACTTGTCAAGATTAATATTTTTCTCCTGGAGTATCGGCTATTCTGCAGCCCCGATAATAGCTTGCCGCATACTCCCTCATTGCACTATCTTCCTCTCGTTCCATTTCATCCTCACACCCCGGCCTCCTCTCCGCACAGCGGAGAGGGGGGAAGTAAAGAATAATTTAGTACTGCTCCCCTTCTCCTTAATAAGGAGAAGGGACAGGGGGATGAGGTCAAAATGGCGCTGGGGGGGGACGATGACCCTGAATGTCCGGATTGAAGAAGAGCAACTTTTACTTAAAAAAACAGGGCCCCGCGCCGATATGAATATTGATGCGGCATAATCACCGGCGGCCTGTGTTTGATATTTTCCGACCAGGGGGCCGGTATCCGGTTAAGCTCCGTATCACGAAAAAATTACGTGCAAGAGGGACGACTATGATAAGCAGCTCGGTTCCGAGAGAAATCGTAACGATGTACAACAACGCCCTGGAGCTTTCCAACCATGGCAACCTGGACGCGGCCCTCAGGGAATACCGCCGCGCCATTGACGCGTATCCTGACTTTGTGGCCGCGTACAACAATATCGGCGAGATCTACACGCGGATGGGCGATTCCGAAAAGGCGATACTGTCATACCTCGAGGCGCTGAAAATCGAAAAGCACTACCGTGTGCTCCTCAACCTGGGAGTCGAACACTACAACCGCAAGAATTACGACCAGGCCCTGAAATACTTCATGGAATCGATCAAGCAGGAGCCCTATTTCCTGGAAGGGAATTATTACGCGGGCCTCGTTCATTACACCAGGAACGAATACAAGAAGGCCGAGGAGTACCTCCAGGCGGTTATCGCGATGGACCGGCGCCACCTGAAGGCCAACTTTCTCCTCGCCCATATCTACTATGAGCGGAAGCAATACCGGAAAACCATTGAGTGCCTCGACCGGGTATGGGACCTCGCCGAGGACAAGTCTTTCATCAACCGGTTCTACGGTTTCTGTCATTTTTATCTCGGCAGCTACGACAAGGCCGTTTCCTACCTCACCGAGGCCCTGGAATGCAGGCCCGAGTATGCCCGCTTCAAGAAGTATCTTGACAAGCTGACGTTCGAAAACAAGATGAAGGAAATCGGCGATATCGAAACGGCCATCACCGAGCTTGAGGATGACCTGGCCCGGCGGGATGCCCAGGTGCTGGATCTTACGAAGCTGAGCATGCTTTACATTTTCAAAGGCGAATACAAAAAAGCCGAAAAGCTGATCCAGTCGCACAAGAAGAAACTGGCCTAGAGAAATACATTACAGGAAGGCGGGGCCTCGTGACCCCGCCTTCCTGTTTTTCATGTTACCAGGAGATATATTTAAACGAGAAGAAGTTTCTCGATGATGCCAGGGACCTGTCATTGAATATCATTTCATTGGACCTGTAATTCTTGCATGAGCTGTCTCTGCAAAATCCGCCTGAAGAATTCATTGTCTTGTACCTCCTTCGATTAATTATATAATATAACAGTATTTTAGAATATTGTCAAGTTCTGGATAAAAAAATAAAAATTTTTTATCCGGTCAAAATCCTCCCTCCCCTCCTGGATCAGGGTGAGATTTTTGAGGGCGCGGAACCCATTTTCACTAATATATTTTATTATTGAATTTTCCCGGCCCCGGTGCATGATGCGGACATATACCAACCCAAGGAGAGCAATCCATGACATTGACAAGCATTCTCATTCTTCTGGCGATCGGCCTCGTGGCGGGATGGCTGGCCGGCGTGATCTGGAAAGGCGGCGGCTTCGGCCTCCTCTGGAACATCATCATCGGCGTGGCGGGATCGTTCCTCGGCGGCTGGCTGTTCAGGTTTCTTGGGATTTCCTTCGGCGGGATCATCGGGTCGATAGTCGCCGCCCTGGTGGGCGCGCTGATTCTCCTTGCCATAGTGAACCTTATAAAAAGGCGATAGGGGAAAAGGCGGCCGCGGCGGCGCATTCACCGGAGGGAGCATCGCCATGGTCGTCATCATGGATGACTGCCGCGAATGCCGGTTCCACTTCACACACTACGGCTCAGTGGTCCTCTGCAGCCACGGCGGCATGACCACGGCGCGCCATGTTTTCGAGGCCCCCTGGGGCCCGGTCTTCGTGTCGAACTGTCCACTGGAGCGGGCGGCCCAATTGTATGACGACTCCGATGACCGGGACGAAGGCGGCGATGAATGATCAGCCGGTGATCGATTCTATCTGCTTTCGCAGCGCCTCCTGGGAGGCCGTTTCCTTGTACACCTGCAGGGGGATGAGCTTGCGCATGTTCCCGGACAGCTTGATCTTCCGCGCCACCCATCCCTTCATGCCGACGGACCAGTCGCCCCGGACCAAGATGGAAAGTGCGTACTCCGCCGGCATCGACATGTCCACGTCGGCCCTGGGTACATGGCCCTTCCGGATGATGCCACCGTCGATGCACATGGCCACCGTGGCGCCGCCATTCTCCACGGTGAGGTTCACCACCACGTCCTTCATGGCCTTCGGTATCTCAAGGCTGGCGGCGGCCTTTGTCATCTCGTCAACCTTCGCGAACCATTCGTCTGATAGAAACTTCGGCATGGGTCTCTCCTTGGAAATTATGGCCAGTTCCCCCGAGGGGAATGGGAATAAATCGATAAAAAGTAACAATGATTTGATACGCAAGAAGCCCGGTATATGCAACAAAAATTTATCATTTTCAACGCATCCCCGATCCCGGGATTCACGCAAGGCGGTGCGGGTTAACCGCAAAAAACTTGCCTGGTTGAGGCAAAAATTTTTATTGACAAATATGTCCCGTGCGTTTAACTGCCAATAATTATTTATTATAATTATTCAACATGATAACACTCAGCAACATCAGCCGTTATTTCTACTTTTGGTACTTTTATTTTTATAAAAGCCGCTCGTAGCTTTACGGACACTGATGTTGGTACAAGCCGCGGGCGGAAAGCCGGCGGCTTTTTAATGTGTGTTATCGCGCATATAATCCCAGGCCGCCGGACCTCCAGGCGGCCTTTTTCATGTTCGATCAAAAAATGGAGGAACCATATGAACGCAGCAGCAGCGACAAAGGCAAAGCCCGTTAAGCCGTCCGTTCCCTACGTGCTTGCCGGCAGGGACAACAGGGAAAGAACGGTCGTGAGGATCAATGACAGCGTTACGATCGGAGGGAAGGATATCTGCATCATCGCGGGGCCCTGCTCCATCGAGTCGTACGACCAGATAATGGAAACGGCCTTCCATATCAAAAAAGCCGGCGCCACCGTTCTCAGGGGCGGCGCGTACAAGCCGAGGACTTCTCCCTACGCGTTCCAGGGCATGGGGGCCGAGGGCCTCAAGCTGCTGCGCGCGGCCGGCGACGCCTACAACATGCCGGTCATCACCGAGGTCATGGACGCCGACGACCTCCCGGTCATAGCGGAGTTTTCGGACATCATCCAGGTGGGCGCGCGGAACTGCCAGAATTTCTCGCTCCTCAAAAAGCTGGGGAGGGCGTCAAAGCCGGTGCTCCTGAAGCGCGGCATGATGACCACCGTGGTGGAGCTCCTGATGAGCGCCGAGTACATCCTCGCGGAAGGGAACATGAACGTGATCCTGTGCGAGCGTGGTATCCGCACCTTCGAGACCGAGACCCGGAACACCCTGGACATATCGGCGGTGCCGGTGCTTCAGCAGAAGTCACACCTTCCGGTGGTGGTCGATCCCTCCCACGCGGCCGGGACATGGAAGCTCATTCACCCGCTCTCCCTGGCGGCCCTGGCGGCCGGCGCCGACGGGCTCATGATCGAGGTGCACCCGGACCCGGACAGCGCCCTTTCCGACGGCATGCAGTCCCTCAAGCCGGACAAGTTCAGCGATCTCATGGGCAGGATCGGCGAGATGGTCAGGCTGATGGACAGGGATATTCCCGCCGCGCGGTAAGGCGGATCGCCCCATTGATGGCGAGACAGGCGTACCATGGCCTGTCACTGGAAGCACCTGTCCCGCTTCGGGCTGATTGTTTTCATATGAATTTAATTATTCATCGCGCCGCAAGGATGTCAGCGTTTTATTGAATAAGACACGGAAGCCACCGCGAGGAGCCGTCCCTCGCCGTCCGTCATGTCGACCTGCCAGTGGGAAATGCTCTTCCCCTGTGACAGCATCCGGGCCGCCGCGGAAATCTTCCCTGACTTCGCGGCCCTGAGGTACGACACGGCCAGATTCACGGTGGTAACGGACGCAACCTCGTACACAAAAATGCAGCCGAATATCGCCACGGTATCGGCCAGCGTTCCGAAAACCCCGCCATGAAGAATCCTGTTGGGATTGAGAAGCTCCGGCCTTATGTCGATCTCGCCGCGGGCATGGCCTTTCTCGAGCTCCATCAGGCGGATACCGTTGTGTTCGATGTAGGTGCCCCCCGTCACGTCCGCGTACTTGAAGGTGAATCCGTTGCCCAGGGTTATGCTTTCCAGCGCGCTCTCCATGTCATGCCTCCTCACTGCGCGGTCCGATTCGATTGTCGCGGACGCCCCGCATCAGGCGTATCCGATTTCCGGCGTCAGGGCGATCCTGCTTCTCACAAAGACGCCGCTGCCCCGGGCTATCTCCCGGTCCTCCCCGTCATAGAGCACCGATTCGGCCACGAACTGGTTCGCCGATGCGCTCACGACCCTGCCCACGGCCCGCGTAATGCCGCCGGACACGGGACGCAGGAAAAAACTGTTGAACGTGGAGGTCAGGACGAAAACGTCCTCCACCAGGGAATTCACCGCGAAGAACGCGGCGTTGTCCATGGCGAGAAAATACATCGACCCGTGGAGCGCTCCGGCCGCGTGGAACAGCTCCCTTTTCACGGGGAGGGTGATTTCCGCCAGCCCCTCGCCGATCACCGCTTTCGCCCCCACAAGGTTCACGATCGGGGCGGAATGCATCATGTTCTCGAGCTTACGGTAATGCTCTTCGTTCTTCATGGCCTTACTCCTCATTATCACAACCGTAAACCGTTCGCGATCACAAATAGTGCCCGGACGCATCGGCAGGTCCTCGTTCCCGAAGGATTCATTCAACATTTCCCCTGTCGGCATTAACGAGCACCTTCCGCAGCGCAACCTTGACGGCCTCAACGGCCCCGGGCCCGACGCCTTCAAAGGCCTCGCCGAGGGCCGCGTCGACCGCGGCGGTCACGGCCTTCCTGACGCCGCCTCCCTCGTCGGTGAGGCGGATGATCAGGGCCCTCCGGTCTTCCGGGTCATTCTCGCGCCGCACCAGGCCGTCGCGCTCCATCCGGTCGATGAGGCCGGTCATGGTGGATGGCTCCAGTCCGGCGCGCCTCCCCAGGTCGGCGATCTTGATGCCCCCGGGGCTGCCGAGCTTGCCCAGGACCTCGTCGAGGCCTTCCTCCTTCCAGAGGCTCATGAGCACGCCCAGGTACGCCGGCTTGACGTGGCCGATTCCGGCATCGTTGAAGGCCTTCTTCAGCCCCGCGGTAATGGCCAGGGAGGCCCGGGTGATGAGATAGTAGGGGCACTCCGCGCTGTCCAGCATGTCAAATCCCTGTTTCCCGCTTTTCATATGTATAAATATAATACGTATACGTATTATCGGCAAGCAAAATATTTACTCCGCGTCGATTTTTTCAAATCCGGCGCGGTGTGATGCTATGATCAATTTCGTTGTATCGATGCGGATATGCCGCGCTATGCAGATTTTCTTGCGGAGGCTCTCATGTTATGGTCATCGAGCTTTTCCATGACGAACTCCAGTTCCCGCTCATTCAAAATAGCGTGCCTGAGCAAATAGGTCTCGATCCTGGGGGTTCGCGCATCCTGTTCAACGAGAAGCAGCGACACCTGACCGGACGTCAGCAGTCCCAGCCTGATCGCGCATGCGCCGAAGAGCTCTTTTCTTCTCCGGCTTCTCACAATGAGGGCGGTGTCGTCATCGGAAAGGAAATTCATTTCCCGGGCAAGCTTGCCGAGGTACGGCCGCTCGTTTTTTTGCCAGGTGAGGGACTCCACGACAATCTTGAAATCAATGACATCGAGGTAATAAAGATAATGGATGAGGCTGATGGCCACC
This sequence comes from Spirochaetota bacterium, assembly GCA_017999915.1. Taxonomy (NCBI): domain Bacteria; kingdom Pseudomonadati; phylum Spirochaetota; species Spirochaetota bacterium. Next base: position 21,304 of record JAGNKX010000008.1, on the reverse strand, counting down.
GGCGGCATCTGATATTTATTCATCGATGAGAATAGAGTCTCGTCAATGGTTTTTTTCACCCAGGGTCCGCCTTTTGTGGCCCCGGTCCGGACATTCCCGCGGCCGGCGTGTTTCCTGGCCGGTCTGCGCTTTGCCTCAACGTACTGGAGGAGCATATCGTAGGCGAACGTGATCTCCTTGGACCGCTCGTCAAGTATCGACCTGTCCACGCCCAGCACAACGGCGCGGTCAGGATGGTTCTGGAATATTTTTTTCCGGTAGGTCTTTTTCAGAACGTTCGCGGTCAGGTTCTCCAGGCTGGGGAACCTGCTCATGTCGAACAGCATCATGTATGAATCCATGAGCTGCCCTGTCTCCACAGCGCCGGACCGATTCACTGAAGGGTCTCCGTGGTGTTCGAAACAATCACCGGAAGATTATCGCTCTTTTCTTCTTCATCAAAGTGAAAAATCGTATTGATGCATTCGACAAGCTTTTCCAGGTTCTGGCGGGCGCTGACCAGCTCGTGGGCGTGTTCCGCGACGGCGAGGAAAAGGGCGATTTTGTTGTACTGGTCCAGCTCGCTCGTTATCCTCTCCAGCCTGGCCTTGAGCTCCATTAGGGTTTCTGCTTTTTCATTCATTGTCGTATCCTCTTATTGCCGGATGGTCATCTCTCCTGGATTTGATCATCAGGAAATTTTTGAAGCTTGATACTTCAAGTATAAGCCATGCATACCCATTTGAATATAACGGAATTAACTAATTTCATGTAGTATGATATACCGAGGTATTAAGGGATTTATCCATGTTCACGTACAGGGAAAACCCCTACAGGTCGCGACATCATTTGATGACATCATTCCACTGGGTGCCACACGCAAAGAGAGGGCTTGCCATGCAAGCCCCCTCCAGAATTATCATATCTTCGATGGGAATATACTGCGCCGGGAAGGTACCAGCCGTCCCGATGGCCGGATGTGTCAGTGCCGGCCGTTAAGCGGTTACCTTTTTATCCGTCCCGAGCCGACCCATTCGTCCCAGTTCGATCCATACCCGTTATAATGTATCAGGTACTTGTTGTTATTCACTTTCAACACCGTGGCGGGGTACCAGCTCCCCTTCCAACTTACCCGCACCGAATCGCCGACATTATATTCAGGGGCGGTGTTGCTTTTTATCCTGTTCTCGGACACCCATTCGTCCCAGCTCGACGCGTAATCATCATAATGGATCAAATATTTGTTATTATCGATTTTAAGAATCGTCGCGGGATACAAGGCCCCCTTCCATTCCACCTTCACCTTGTCATTAACCTTGTAGGCAAACGCCGCCGCGCAACAGATCAGGCCGATGCCGATCGCCATAATGATTCTGCCAGAGAACTTTTTCATTGTATAACCTCGTAATAATTTTGATATGACTTATAAAAAATAAGTCATGGGTCATGCATGCCCTTCTCAGGCTGCATTTTTGGAATATAATGAGAGGTCGGTTTCAAAACATCCCCCAAAAGGGTGAGGCCCTGAAAAAAATGGGGCCTCTATAATGGTTGCTCGTTTCGCATAAAATGCCCTGTCCCGATAGATCGGGACTACGGGGTATTTTGTCGAATAATGTTTTGCGATCAGAGGCGGGTATTATTTTAACAGCACCACGGTGGCGTCGGCCTGCTGTTCCGATATGAGGTTGTACTCTTTCAGAAGGTTTATGAGCTGGATTTTATTATCAACGCCAAGCTTGTTATAGGCGGACGTGCAGTGGGTCTTCACCGTTTCGTTGGACAGCTTCAGCAAACGGGCAATATCCCTCCGCGAGTTGCCCTGGACGATGAGATTGATGACATCGGCCTCGCGCGGAGACAGGCGGTACCGCTCCCTGAAGCGGCTCAATCCCTTCACTTCCTTGCCGATGATGAGGACGCCTATGATGTCCCGGTGGGGGTCCCTGACTATTTTGAGCTTCGTATCGATAAGAACGGGGGAGCCGCCCGCGACCCTGTAGTGCATCCGGCTGGAAAAGCTCTCAAAGGCGCCGCTCCGCATCCGGTCCATCTCGCGGACAAGGTCGAGGTTTTCCTCGATGATATCGGGAAAGGGCCTGTTGGCGAGGGATTTCCGGTCAACGTTGAGGAGCTCCTCCGTCGCCCTGTTGATCCTGACGATGTTGAAATCGTTGTCGAGGAGTATAAAGGATTCATCGATGGTGGACACGATGCATTCGCTCACCACGGCCGGTGATATTTTCAAAAACTGGTACTTCACGATGGCGAACCATATCCCCCCCATCCAGAAGAGATATAAAATAGGAGACAGGGCCTTTGTATTATACCATTCGAGCTTTGAAAGAAAGATCTCGTCGATGGTGACTATTATGATGGAGGCCATCATTGAAAAGAAAATAATCCTTCCCTGGCTCCGCTCCTTGTTGGTTGTCGCCCGTCTGCTCCAGATAAAAAAGCAGACCGCCCCCGACGCCATGCAGATAAAGTAGTACGCGGCAATATAGAGGAGCCAGGGCGAGCCGTAATCGGGCAGGAATTCCCAGTAATCGCCCACCTTAACGAAATCCTTAAAAAGGATATAGCCCGTGAGGGAGCGGTAATAGATGGGGATGGCCGGCAGGTAGATAATGCCATAGACCATGGGCCCGAGCCTGACAAGCCCTGTGAGGGCCAGGCAGAAGTGGATGGTCATCGGATAAAAAATGATGTTGGGCAGGCTCCCCAGCCTGAACCAGAACAGGAACTCGCTTTTCGTGTCGGAGGAAAAAGCGAAGACCGCGCCGAGCGTCCAGAGGGCCATGGCGAGGCAGACCAGGAAAAAAATCCTGTTCACCGCGTGTTTTTTATTCACCAGGAGGACGTGGAGGCCCAGGTAGAGATAGACCACGAAGGCGATGTTTGCCAGGAGCGAGATGATGTTCATGGGGTTATCAGTATACTACGGGCTAAAGAAATCAACCATTAATGAAGGGGCCGAGCCACTACGCCCTGGCATTCTCCTGGAAGATCCGCCACCCTCCGGTGGGACCGCAGGACTGGCCGGCGTGATGTGCAACGACCGTAAAGCATACTTCAAACGTCGTGCGCCCCCGAGCGCGTTCAGCACCTACTTCTTCTTGAGAACAAACAGCTCCGCGTCATAAACGGTCTCCGCGCGTTCATATCCGTTTTTTTTCAGCAGATCCCTGTAATGGAGCTTCCGGTCGTCCCAGGCCCAGTTGCCGAGGACGACGACCCTGATGTCACCCTTGCGAATCCTCTCGTCGATGATCTCGCTGGAAACAAGGTGATACTTGATCAGCTTTTCGCGGGGCAGGCGCTTTTCCACATCCAGCCCGAAATGGTTTTCCATTCCCTCCATCGGCATGCATGAGGAGGAAATGAAATAGCCGGGCCACCAGCTGATGACGGCCCTGTCCCCTTCCGACAGTCTCTCCATGTCCGAGGTTATTTTCCTGACAGTGGGGATGGACCAGTTCGGCGCATTTTCATGGGTGACGATGCCCTGAACGTACTGCCCCCCATAGGTGAAACGGTACATCTCGCTGAAGGAAGCGATGGCATAGATAATGCCCATAACGGCCAGCATCGTGCCGACCTGTCCGGTCTGGCTCGGCCCGGACCGGGAGTCTTCATAGAACGCGTTGACCATGCCGGTGATGATGACGGCGAAAAAAGGCATCAATGCCGAGAAGTATTGAACATAAGTGGGTGTCGGCAGGAAATTGGTGATGCCGATAACAAGCATTATGCCCGTTGAAGTGATCATGGCCGGGCTTTTTGCCATGGTCTTCCACCTGAAGAACATTATTGACGCCACCAGCAGAAGAAAGAACTGCAGACTGGCGGCCCCTTCCACCCTGTTGAAGCCGACGAGCTCAAAGGCAATCTTTACTTTTTGCCCGATACTCTCAACAATGGTCGTGTCCAGCCGTATCCTGTGATAACCGAGGTTGTTGAACATGAAATTGTCCGGAGATATAATGAAGAAGGCGGCTATGGGAATCATGGCGACGGCGAAGCCAAGCAGGTAAAGCCCGAGATACGCATACCTGCGCTTCGGCTCTTTTTCGGCGAAAAGAATGCCGATCAGAAAGGCCGGAACGGCCGCGACAAAAAAAAGCCTGGTGCCCACCGATATCCCGAGGAGCATTCCACTCAGGAAGGACCTCGCTACACCCAAGGACCCGTCTCTGGCAAACAACAGTGCATATGATGAAAAAAGAAAGAAAATGGAGATGCCGTAAGTTTTTACTGTCGTATACCACCCGAAAGAAAAGCTGGACAGGGCGTATATGATGACCGCCATCAGCCCGGCGGCTTTCTTTTTTGTCATGCCTTCAACATGAAAATACAATAAAAACCCTATGGCGACCCCGGACAGAGCTGATAGCGCCCTGGCCGAATACCACGAGTATCCGAAAATCTTCATCCAGAAACCGTACACGTAGGGGAGCAGGGGCGTCTGGGGATAAAAGAAATCCAGATAGGGTTTCTTCCCGCTGGCCGCAAGATGGGACGCCAGGATATAAAACCCCTCATCGCCATCTATCAGCCGCAGCAGGGCCATGATAAAAAAGAGAGAAAGAATGACCGTTATCATGGCGACAAGCTTGACCGTTGAAAGCGAATTGATCTTTTTAATGACGTTTTCCAGCATTCAGTATGACCTCCCCCATGGTGTGACGCATCCAGGCATTATGCGGCCTGGCCCGGCATTGTATCGACAGTATTACGGGCACCTCAAAAAATCAGAATTTTCAATATTACAACATTGAATAATTCTGGCTTTTTACATCGAACGTGCCCGCATGGAACATCCACATTTGCTTTTCCCAGGTTCCCTTATGGCAATCCGGAATTGAACGCCTCTGTTCACCGCTCCCGGACATGGAGACAGCTTTCAGCGTCAATGGCAATTACAAATCATCACAGCTTCCGCCCCGCCTCGGACCCTTCCCTGATCGCCTCAAGGACCTGGCGCGCCTCAACGGCGTCGCCGATGACATGGACCTCGGCTACGGCGGCCGATGACGCCGACAGGTCATTGACGGGCTCCGCGCCCATGGCAAGGACGATGTAATCCATGCCCGAAATCGCCTCACGGCCTTCGAAGAGGGCGCCGTCGGCGGTGATCTCCCGCACGGTCGCGCCGGTGACGATCCGGACCTCCTTGCGGCGGAGCTTTTCCATGAGGAGCTCCCTTCCCTCGCTGAACATATCCGCTCCCACGGCGTCGGTCATTTCCACGATGGTCACCTCGGTCCTGCCGATGGTGATGTTGTCGCCGGTATTGGCAAGAAAGGAGGCGGCCTCGCATCCCACCATGCCGCCGCCGATGATCAGCGCCTTTCCCGGGGCGAGGTCCACGGTCCCGGCGAGGATCTCGTGGGCGGTAAAAACGTTGGCCCCGTCGGCGCCGGCGATGGCCGGCCTGCGGGCACGGGCCCCGGTTGCCACCACCAGGGCGTCGGGCTTCTCCCGGGCGACAAGCTCCGGGGTTACTTCAACGCCCAGGATGATGGAGGCCCCGGCCTTCTCCGCCCGGGAGGCGAGGTATTGCGTAACCTTGCAGAGCTCCTGCTTCCCCGGCGGAACCGCGGCCAGGATGAACTGCCCCCCCGGCACGGCTTCTTTCTCGTAACAGTGCACGTCATGGCCCGCCAGGGCGGCCACGCGGGCCGCCTCCAGGCCTGCCGGTCCGGCTCCGGCTATCATGACCTTTTTCCCGTGCGGGGCGCGCCGGATCTCCATCTCCGCCTCGCGGCCCAGGGCGGGATTCACGATGCAGGTCATGTCGCCGCCGCTCTCGCGGTTGCGCACGCACCCGAGGCCGCAGCCGATGCAGGGGGCGATGTCGTCCCAGTCACCGGCCGCAGCCTTGGCGGGCCAGGCCGGGTCCGCCAGCAATGCCCGTCCCAGCACCACCATGTCGGCGTCGCCGCGGCGCACGATGTCCTCCGCCATGCCGGGTTCGACGATCCTTCCCACCACCATCACCGGGACAGGGACCGCCTTCCTGATTTCAGCCGCGCCCTTGACATTGAGGCCGAAGGGCGTGCCGGTGGGCGGGATCACGCGCCACGACAGGTCGGGGTACACGCCGCTTGACATGTGGAAGCCGCTCACGCCGGCCTCGGCGAAGAGGGAGGCGATGTACTCGGTCTCGCGGATCTCCCTCCCGCCGGCGACCTGCTCCTCGGCGGAGAGGCGCATGGTAATGGGAAAATCTTTTCCCGCCTTTTCCTTCATCGCGTTGATCGCTTCCAGGGGGAACCGGAGTCGCCCCTCCAGGCCGCCGCCGTAAGAGTCGACGCGGCGGTTCCTCAGGGCAGAGAGGAAGGAACCGGCCAGCATGTAGCTGTGGGCCGCGTGGAACTCCAGGCCGTCGAACCCCGCCTCCCGGGCGCGGCGCGCGGCTTCGCCGAACTGTTCGATGATACCGTCTATCTCCTTAGCCGAGAGCTCCCGGCATTTCATCCTGGTCAGGTTGTTCACGATCCCGGCCGAGGGACCCACCGCGGCCGTGCCGTTGAAAAGGGGCGCCAGAGATTCGGGGCCGGGATGGGCGATCTGGGGGATGACGCGCGCGCCGTGGGAGTGGACGGCGTCGGTGAGGCGCTTGAGCCCCGGCACGAAGGAATCGTCCCAGAGACCGACGGTGCGGGGGATGTAGGGCGACATCCCGTCAATGGTGCACACCTCGAGGATGATGAGGCCGACGCCGCCCCGGGCCCGGGCCTCGTAGTAGTCGATGAGGCGCTGCGACACCGTGCCGTCGCCCTCGGCGAAATCGGTCGCCATGGGCGCCATGGCTATGCGGTTCTTTATCTCCATCGTCCCGATCATGAGGGGACTGAACAGCGTCGAAAGTTTTTTCATTGGTAATCCTCCAATAGATCCTTAACTGTGATAGCCCTAATCCCCTCACCTGCCACTCTGTGGCACCCTCTCCCATTAAGCTTGGAAAAAAGGAGATGGTTTCCTAGTGAACAGCCTTTATCCATTCTCCCCCTCTCCTTTCTTCATTTTATAATGGGAGAGGGGGAAGGGGGTGAGGGACGCAGCCATATAATTCGATAAAGCCACGTATATCAGGCCCGGGCATCCTTCCCATCGGCCCGCAGCGCCAGGGCCGTCCAGAGCGCCCCCAGGGCGTCGACGGCGGTGAAGCCGATAACTATCGGCTTCGCCATGCCCAGGAGAACAAAGGCGATCATGATGAGGAGCGCCAGTGAGCGCGTGAACACCGTGGCGCGGTACAGGGGCCGGAAGGCCGGGTGTGTGCCCGCCACAAAATAGTATACCCCCAGGTAGATGAGGATCATGCCGAAAAGCCTCACCATGAGGTAGTCATTGAGGCTCATCCCGGCTATGCCCAGGCTGAACTGCGGGAAGAACATGAGGGATATCCCGCAGGCCAGCACCCAGAATCCGAAATAAAAAATTGATTTGCCTGCACGAGTCATGGGGCCTCCTTTTCGTAACAGCGATAAATCTTTCAAGGTTCACGATATCATTCAGCTTCCAGGCGCGCCATGCCTTCCAGCCGGAGGGGCCTGCCGCGCTAATCGGCGATGCTCGCGGATTCCGCAGGTCCCGCGCGGCGCAGGGACGTTTCCAGGGCCTTTCTGGAAATGATGCGGATGGATTGGTCCTTCTTCACGCCGAAGATGCAGGTCTCCGGGTGAGTCGGCATCAGCAGGTCTATCTTCCTGCCGCGGATCTTCCCGCCGATATCCACGGCGAGGTATTCCTTCCCTCCGTAGGCGAAGAGGGTCCCCATCGGGATCACCGCCGGGTCCACGGCGGCGATGTTGATCTTTAGCGACCTGTAGTAATCGATGGGCCTGCCCGTGGCGGTGAGGCCGGCCCAGATCCCGTTGCAGCAGCTGCCGGGGCAGTAGGCCGTGACGGTGAAACCGTATACGTCAATGCCTCCAATAATACCGGCGGCGCCCACCAGCGCCTTCGGCGGGACCATGATCCTCAACGCTATCGATTGCAGCATTATTATGATGGAGAAGAAAACAGCGATTATTGAAACAGCAAGAAAAATGCCTTTTTTATCCCGGGTCGAGGTGATCATAGGAACTCTCTGAAAACAATCATGATAGGAATCGCGGCCCACCCTATCACGGGACAGGGGTCCGTAGATTAAAAAAAACGACCGGCCCGGAATTTGTCAATGGTTAATGGGAATATTTTCCTGATTTCCATGAAAAAACCGGCTCATCCCGCGCCGCATCCGGGTCCGATGCCGCTCCGGAGATTGGAAGCGCTGCGATTAAAACCCGGTCATGTCGAATTTCCAGTAGGGGCCCTCCTTGACAAAGGGCAGCTCCATGCCGTTGTCGACGCGGATGACCGTACGGGGGCCCCGCCGGTCGATGCCGACAATGGCGCGCTTCGTGGCGGCGCCGATGACATTCTTGTCCTTTTCCAGGGCCAGGGTCAGGGCGCAGTAATCGCGGACCGATAATTTCTTCAGCCGCTCCGCCGGCACGTTGAATTTTTCAGAAAGGGCCTCCAGCTGCCGCTCCTCCATGCGGGAGAAAAGAGCCGTCATGGTGCGTATCTTTTTTTTGCTTCCCGCGGAGAGCTGGCCCTCGAGGCCTGCCGCGTCCGATTTCCCGAAAGCCTCCTTCAGATCGTGGAAGGCCGCCTGGGGAGTGAGGGCGGCCCGGGGCGCGCACGACAGGAGGGCGATCAGCGGAACCAGGAAAACCGGGAGCAATCTCAGTAGACGCATCGCGTCACCCCCCCCTCGAACTCGATGATCATATTGTCGATAAGCCTGGTTTCTCCGTAAAAGACCGCGGCGGCGATGACCGATTTTTCCGCGACGGCGTCGACGAGCTCCAGGTCGCGGTAGCGAACGACGGAGATGTAATCGATCTTCGTCGGGCTCGATTCGTCTATGACGGCCGTCATGGCCTTCGTGAGGGCCCGCGCGGAACGCTCCCCGGACTTCATCAGCTCCTCGGCTCTTTTCAGTGCGCGGCTGATGGCCACGGCCCTTGTCCGCTCGTCGGGGGAAAGGCGCTTGTTGCGGGAGCTCATGGCGAGGCCGTCGTCCTCCCGCACCGTGGGCGCTATGATGATGCGCACCGGGAAGTTCAGGTCGGCGGTCATCTTCTCGATGCTCACCGCCTGCTGGATGTCCTTCTGACCGAAGACGGAAACGTCGGGCTGGACGATGTTGAAGAGCTTGCTCACCACGGTATAGACGCCGCGAAAGTGGCCCGGCCGGTGGGCGCCGCACAGGTTTTTCGGCAGGACCTCCACGTCGACGAAGGTCAGGTTGTCCCGGTACATTTCCCCTTCGCCGGGGACGAAGATCAGGTCCGCGCCGGCGCCCCGGGCGAGGTCGAAGTCCCGCTCCAGGTCCACCGGATAGCTGTCGAAATCCTTTGGATCGTTGAACTGGATCCGGTTCACGAAGATGCTCATGACCTGGTACTGGCTGTGCTTCTTCGATTCCTCCACCAGGGACAGGTGCCCCCGGTGCAGGTAGCCCATGGTGGGAACAAAGCCGATCCTCTTTCCCCCGGAGCGAGCCCGCGCCACATGTTCGCGGACTTCCTGTATGGTGTGTACGACCTGCATTGTTATGACCCCCCTGTCCCCCTGAGGGGGCGCGGAATATTATTTTATTCCATTACAAGATTCAGCCAGTGAAGCAACAAAAATATTTTTCTCATTCAATTTTTTTCAAAAAAAGATCAGCTTGCAGTTGCTCATCGGAATTTATTATATAAAGGCACATTCACGCATGCCCCCTCAGGGGGACGTGGGGGTCTAATGTTTCTCCGCGGCGATGAGCATCATGTCGCCCATGCGGAGCCGCTTGGCCATGGCATCGGCGATCTTCCGCGGAAGCGACCCCGACTTTCCGAAGCCGCTGCCGTAGGTAGCGCACTCTACGATCCGGAAGCCTTTCCGCTCAAGCAATTTTTCAATGCCCGTGATGGAAAAAAAGTAGAGGTGCTCCGGGAAATTGTAGAAGCGCCACTCCTTGCCGAAGAGGCGCATGAAGTTAAGTCCGCCGGAGCGGCAGGTCGAGATGTAGAGACGCCCTCCCCTTTTCAGCTCGAAGTGGGCCTTTTCCAGGAACCGGTCCGGGTAGTGGAGGTGCTCGATGGATGCCCAGAGGGTGATAAGGTCGAAGGGCCTGGCAAAATCGATCTCCAGGTAATCATCCTCGTACACGGCAAGGCCCGCGCCGCGGGCGAACTCCACGCAGGCCCGGGATATGTCGACCCCGGTGGTCTCCCATCCGCGGTCGTGCATGTAGGAGAGGAAATAGCCGGCGGCGCACCCTATGTCGAGGACCCTTTTCTCCTCACCGAGGCGCATCTCGAACTCGAAGAACCCGAGGTCCTTCAGGTTGAGGCTGATGACGCGCTCGATCTCACGCCGGGTCTCGTCGGAAAAATAATTGTCATAGCCCCTGTCGGTCCTCGTGGCGAAGTACGACTCGCCGTAGAAGGCGCCTATCTCTTCCGGGCCGGGACGGGGGGAGACGTATTCAAGGCCGCACTTCGGACACTTCACCAGGGTAAAGGGCGTTCCGCCGCGGGAAGCCTTCTCGTACCGCGGTTTACCCTCGGCGCTGCCGCATATGATGCACTTGACGGTTTCCATGGCCGATATGATCCTGTTGAACCATCCTGGACAAGTTGTTAAATCATACCATATTGTATTGCGACGGCAAGCATCAGGGGCGTCACTGCTAATTCTTCCGCCCCGGATTTAGAAAATTATCTCACCCCTCGCCTATAATTGCAAGAAGAATTTATTGGGAAGCGCGATACTTCGATCCTTTAATCGAGGATAGATCCCGTGTGTCTCCTTTCCGCACCCTGTTTCCCAATCCCTTATTTATTCTTGCCATCCATGCCGATTATTGATATATTATCCCTTGTCTGACAATCTTCAAAAAATGGAGAACACTATGGGCAGAGGGATCAACAACAACGCTTCCGGCGGAACGGTGTACTTTCTCGGATTTATCGGCGCGGCCGTTTACTTCATTTCAAACTCAGCGGGCTTCTGGATGGGAGTGCTGGGCTTTCTAAAAGCCATTGTGTGGCCCGCTTTCCTTGTTTACGAGGCATTGAAACACTTCGGCATATGAGAAAATGCATAAGCGGCCTGCCATGATAAAATGCGTCCCTGCGGCGGGATTATTTTTCTTATCGCTATTTTCGCTTTCAGCCATGAATACCGATGACAATGGAGAGACATTGTTCCGGAGGTATTGCGGCAGGTGCCATGGCGACAGTGACAAAAGGAGCGGCTCCCTGGTGTTTCATTCAAAGAACACCATCATTTCACGCTACAGAAAAAGGCCGAAACAGCTGCTCTACAAGCTGGAACACATTGAAAAAGAATCCATCAGCAATATCATGGTAACGGCCATCCACAATATAGAAGATAAAAAGGTCCTCCGATCGATAGTGAGCCATCTTGCGGACCCGGAGACGGCTAAAGACAGCAGGGAGCAGGCCCTGTAGGCGAAGCCGTGATCCCAATCATGCACTGTCAAGGAAGCATAACATGCAGAAGGAAAAAAGAGACTTTGACCGGGACGCCGGCACCTGGGACGAAAAACCCCAAAGAGTAAAACTGGCGAAGGATATCTTCCGGTCCATTGACGCGGCGGTGGGTATCAGGCGGGGCATGGATGCCATGGATTTCGGGTGCGGCACCGGCCTCCTGTCGCTGCTAGTGCTGGAGCGCACCGGCGGCGTCGCCTGCGCGGACAGCTCCGCCGGAATGCTCGATGTGCTGGCGTCAAAGGTCAGGGCCGCCGGCCTATCGGGGGTAACGACCATTCACCTCACTTCCGACGACGGTGACGGGCTTACAGGAAGTTACGACCTGGTCACCAGCGCCATGACCTTTCACCATGTCCGGGACGTCCCCTCCCTCGTGAAGAGACTCGCGGGCCTCCTGAACAGGGGCGGAATATTGTGCGTGGCGGACCTGGATCCCGACAACGGCGGGTTTCATGATGACAATACCGGCGTGTTCCACTGCGGCTTTGCCCGGGACGAGATGATGGGCCATTTCAAGGACGCGGGACTCATCAACGTTGCATCCTCCGATGCAGCGGTTGTCGAGAAAAAGAATGAATCCGGCGAGGCGGTGAGCTTCACCGTGTTTCTTGTCACCGGCGCCAGGCCGTAAAACCGCAGAACGATTCTTTACGGCGCCGGGGCCCCGCGCATATGAAGCATCCTGTCCGGGCCGCTGCTTACCGGCCGATATAAATCACCGCCATGACGACGGCCCTTTCCTGTTTCGACAGGTTCATCACGTTGTGGGGCACACTGGCCCTGTAGTAAACGCTGTCGCCCTCCTCCAGGGTTTCCTGCCTGTTGCCCAGGGTCACCCTGACCGCGCCTTCGGTGACCAGGAGAAACTCCTCGCCATCGTGGACCGACAGCTCGTCGTTGCCGGCGTCCGGCGTGAGGGTCAGGAGGAATATCTCCATGTTACGGTCGGTTACGCCGCTTGCCAGGGACTTGTAGCGGTAGTTCGGCCGCTCCGGAGTGCCGGTGACGTGGCGCGCGATGTTCAGGCGGTCCTTGTTGCGCACTATCGTATAGCCGGACCCGGGGCCTTCTCCCAGGAGGAATCCCGTTTCGATCCGGAAGGCCCTGGCTATCTTCACGATGGTGATGACATCGGGCAGTATCCGGCGGTCTTCAATGGCCGCGAGCTTGTCCACGTCGATGTCGGAGATCCATGAGAGCTGTTCCAGGCTGAGATGGTGCCTGGCGCGTAGGTCTTTCAGGCGTTGCGCGATGGGGATGACTTCTTCGGTTTTCTCCTGCTCCCGATAGAAGCTCTGCACGTCTTCGAAATAATCCCGGTATTCCTTGCTTTCGTACATTACGTCCATACTACATTCTCGCTTGAGTAAATTCTTTCCCCTCATGTCAAGGACCGCACGGGTATCGCATGTCCGCCCGGGGACAGCAGAGATGATCCGCCAAAAACGTCACAACGAGCCCGTGTGTAGGACGCATATAGACTATAACTTTCGAGCCCCGAATTTGTCAAGGATTATGCCCCTCCCGGAACCCATTAATGCGGACGCGCTGGGACCGCCATCCTTCCGTTCCCGGCGGACACCCTGTTTAACAATTGACAGAATTGATCAGTCCCGCGATGGTAGGGTATATCCAGGTGTGGATTATTCCATTCTATAAGAACATGTATTCCATGGAGAGAAGAACACTATGAACAAAGAACGAACGATTACAATGGCCGCAGGGGCGTTATTATCCGCACTGGTCCTGGTAGCGGCCGGTGTGGCAGGATGTTCCAAGGGAGGGAAAAACGGCGCCTCCGATACCGCGTCGCTGCCGTCAGAGGGAACCCTGACCGTCACGGTCTATGCCTATTGCCCCTGCGCAAAATGCAATACCCGCCCATGGAGGGGCATGGTGGCCACCGGGCAGACGATGCAGAAGATCCTTGCTGAGGGGAAAAACATCTGCGCGGCGGACCCGAAGGTGATACCGATGGGAGCCACGGTGACCTACAACGGGAAGAATTACCTTGTCGCGGACACGGGAAGCAATATAAAAGGCAACACCATCAATATTCTCCTGGGATCCCACAGGGAAGTCTATGACTTCGGAAAAAAGGAGAATCAAACCATATCATATAAAAAGTAGCGGTACCGCGGAATTACCGTTCGTGTTATTATAAGCATCAGACCGGGAGAATTCCGCCGCCTGACGAATCAATTGATCGCAGCGCGCCCAATCCCCGAAGCTCTGCTCCGGGGATGAGAGCGCTAAACATTATGCGACACAATACCCCGTAGCTTGTTGCGGGGTATTTCATTAAGGAGCCGGCGGCTTCCTCAGCCTTCTATTTTTCAGCTTTTAAAACCTCAGCCAGGCACTCCTGCGAGGATTTATACAGCGTGGACTTGCCCTCTTTCCCCATTGGCAGAGATTCTTCACAAGTGCCGTAACGGTACTGCCTGTTCACGGTAAAAAAATAGAACATGGCGCAGCCTTTTCCAGGGATCGGTCTCTGGCTGGTTTTTATTGTAGGGATCATGGCCTTTTCCGCATCTTTAAAGCACGAGGAGCATTTATCTCTCAGCTTTCCCTTCCTGCCCGAAGGGGTGATATTCCTCCCGGCGCTGTCGATCAGACGGGCGGTACCGTCCATTTTGACGACCAGCAGAACCAGGGCATCGCCACGCCATTGCTCCATCAGGACATGGACCAGGCCGTTATCCTCGATATTATCGCTCAGCGTTATGGAAACCTCCGAGAAAATCCTCTCCCTCGCCTGAATGTAGGCGTCGGGAACGGGGAGAGCTCCCTTCACTTCTTCGATGGAGTGCGCGGCGATAGCCGCGGCCAGCAGGCAGATACAAGACAGTGCTATCTTCATTTTTACTTCCTGGTATTGAAAAGCTATTATAAATATTAAAGTGAGGTTGCAGCCCCCGGTTTCGTTCGGGAACCGCCCGTTTATCGAGCGAAGCGTTGCAGTGAGCCTGTCGAACTGTCAGGCCCCCCTAATGGTGGCTGATGGAAAAGCCGAGGGAGTCCTGACCGACGATCTGCGACAGGTCCTTCACCAGGCCGTCCGTGGGCTTCACGTTGAAGGTCGCATGGGCCTTGATGATCTTCTCCCCTTCCCGGGCGTTGACGTGGAAGAAGATGGGGCAGTCCCCCTTGTGGCGGGTGAAGATCGCTTCCATGGTCTTGAGAATATCGTCGTCCACGCCGATGGCGTCGAGGCGAATATGCAGGGCCGATATCGACTCCTGCCGCACCTCCTTCAACGACTTCACGGCAGTGGCGATGAGCTTCATCAGGGTGTCGCTCTCCGCCTCGATGGTGCCGGTGACCATGAGGGGCGCGCCGCTCATGACGAGCTGCTCGTGCCTGGAGAGCACCTTCTCGAAGATGATGACCTCGACGGAGCTGTCCATGTCCTCCAGCTCCGCAAGGGCGTAGCGCTTCCCGGTCTTCTGGGCCCGCTTCACCTGGAGGTTCGTGAGGATACCCACGACGGAGACGCTCCTGCCGTTGTGCTCCTCGGAGAGATTCGACAGGGAGACAGAGGAAAACATTCGTATCTCCTTCTCGAACTTCGCCAGGGGATGGCTCGATATGTAGAGCCCCAGGACCTCCTTTTCATGGGAGAGCTTCTCGTTGTCGTGCCATTCCGGTATGGAGAGGAGATCCACGTGGACGCCGGCTCCCGCGGCGGCGGCCTGCTCTCCGCCGAAAAGGTTACCCTGGCCGGAGGCCCGGTCCTCCTGGAGGCGGCGACCCGCCTCGAGGAGGATGTCGATAGAGGCGAAAAGCTGGGCCCGGTTCTCGTGGAGACAGTCCATGGCGCCGGCCTTGATGAGGGATTCCAGCACGCCCTTGTTCACCGTGAGGGAGTCGATGTTCTCGAGGAAGTCCTTGAGGGAGTCGAAGTTCCCCGCCCGCTTCCGGGCAGCCACGATCGACTCGATGGCCTTTGAGCCCACGCCCTTGATCGCGGAGAGGCCGAAGCGGATCGACTTCCCCTCGATGGTGAAGTCGTAGTCGCTCCGGTTCACCGACGGCGGCAGCACGTCGATGCCGTTGGCGCGGCAGTCGTTGATGTACTGGATCACGTCGTCCTGGCGGTCCGGCTGGGCCGACAGGAGGGAGGTCATGTACTGCAGGGGATAGTGCGCCTTCAGGAAAGCTGTCTGGTAGGCCACCAGGGCGTAGGCGGCCGAGTGGGACTTGTTGAAGCCGTACTCGCCGAACTTCTTGATCATGTTATAGAGATTCTCGGCAAGGTTCTTGTCGATGCCGTTCTTCTGCGCCCCCTTCAGGAACTTATCCTCCAGGGCGTTGATGATGTCCATGTTCTTTTTACCCATGGCCTTGCGCAGCTTGTCCGCTTCCGGCATGGTGAAACCGGCGATGATCTGGGAGATCCGCATGACCTGCTCCTGGTAGACGACCACGCCGAGGGTGTCTTTCAGGATCGCCTCCAGGCTCCTGTGGGGATAGTCGACGAGCTTCGGGTTCCGCTTCCGCTTGATGAAGTCGTCGGCCATGCCGGAGTTCAGGGGGCCGGGGCGGTAGAGCGCCACGATGGCGATGATGTCCTCGAAGCAGGTGGGCCCCAGGCGGCGGAGCAGGGTCTGCATGCCGCCGCTTTCAAGCTGGAACACGCCCTTGGTGTCCGCCTTCTTGAGGAGATCGTACGACTTTTTATCGTCGAGGGGGATCGCGTCGATGTCCACGGTCTCGCCCTTCGTTTCCCTGATGAGTTTCAGGCATTTATCGATGATGGTGAGGTTCTTCAGGCCCAGGAAGTCCATCTTCACCAGGCCCGCTTTTTCCAGGGCGTTCTTCTCGTATTGCGAGGATATGGCGCCGTCCTTGTCCATGTAGAGCGGCACGTAGTCGGTGAGGGGCCCCCGAGATATGACGATGCCGGCGGCGTGGCGTCCGGCGGACCTGACCAGGCCCTCGAGCCTGAGGGACGTGTCGATGAGGTCCTTGCCGTACTCGCGGTCCCTGTGCAGGGCCTGGAATTCCTTCGACTTTGCCAGGGACTTGGCCAGCTCCTTTTCCTCGATGAGCTTGCTGATCTCGTTGGCCTTCGTGAAGGGAATGTCCATGGCCCGGGCCACGTCCTTGATCACGGCCTTCGCCGACATGGTATTGAAGGTGATGATCTGGCTCACGTGGTCGTCGCCGTACTTGGCCCGGACATAATCGATGACCTCGCCGCGCCGGTCCGCGCAGAAGTCGAGGTCCATATCAGGCATCTCGTTCCGCTCCGGGTTCAGGAAGCGCTCGAAGAGGAGGTCGTACCGGAGCGGGTCAAGGGCCGTTATGCCCAGGCAGTAGGAGACCATGGAACCGGCGGCGGAGCCGCGTCCCGGTCCCACCGGCACACCCTGCTGGCGCGCGTAGTTAATGACGTCCCACACCACGAGGAAATAGCCGGAGAATTTCATGTTAATGATAACCGAAAGCTCGTAATCGATACGCTTGCGAACCTCGTCGGGAACACTGCCGCCGTACCGGACCGCGGCCCCTTTCTCCACCAGATGCCTCAGGTAGGTGTCCAGGTTGAAGCCGTCGGGCACCTCGAAATGCGGCAGGATCGGCTTGCCCAGCTCCAGCTCCACCTCGACCATCTCCGCAATCTTCAGGGTGTTGAACATGGCGTCGGGATAGTCAGGGAAGAGGGAGCGCATTTCATCGGCCGACTTCAAGTAGAATTCGTCGGAGGGGAACTTCATGCGGTCAGTATCCTTCATGAGCTTCCCGGTCTGGACGCAGAGGAGGACCTCGTGGGAGCGGGCATCCTCCCTGTTCACGTAATGGGCATCATTGGTGGCGATGAGGGGGATGTCCATGTCGACGCCCATCTTCACCAGCTCCCTGTTCACGGTTTCCTGCTCGGCGATGTTGTGGTACTGCAGCTCCAGGTAAAAATTATCCTTCCCGAATATCTCCCTGAAGCGGCCCGCCAGCTCCCGCGCCTCCCGGTCCTTTCCCCTGAGGATCAGGGACGGTATCTGCCCCCCCAGGCACGCCGACGAGCAGACCAGGCCCTCGCTGTGGCGCTCGAGCACCTCGAAATCGATACGTGGCTTGTAGTAGAAGCCCTCGACGTAGCCGATGGAGGAGAGCTTCATGAGGTTGCGGTAGCCCTTGGCGCTGCGGGCCAGGAGGATGAGGTGGTACGCCTTCTCCTCCCCGTTGTTCCGGCTCGATTCCTTCACGGTGCGCGGTCCCGGCGCCATGTAGAACTCCTCGCCGATGATCGGCTTGATGCCGGCCTTGCGCGCCGCCTGGTAAAAATCGATGGCGCCGAACATGTTGCCATGATCAGTCAGGGCCACGGCCTTCATGCCCAGCTCTGCCGCTTTTTTTACCAGCTTGTCAACTGTTATGGCGCCGTCCAGGATCGAGTAGTCGGTATGATTGTGGAGATGCACAAAATCCATGGCCCTATCCTTTTCAGGATGGGACATAATTTCAAGCAATTAATTGGCGGGCCTATCCAAAAAGATAATTTTCCAGTGACCGGAACAATTATTTCTATTTCTTCTATATAATAGTTTATGGACAATTCCCAAAAAGTGCCAAATCTACCGATAACAATCGGTAAAATATTATATTACTCTGACACCGTTAATCCTTGAAATAAAAAATCGCATGTAGATCAACTTTATTATCACAAAAAGTTTTTACATTTATAAACTCGTAGAACCAGAAGGATATACCCCAATCGAAATTTATCTACTGGCAGTTTCCTGAAAAACTCCCTCCTTGGAGTTTTTGCCGACGCTTTTTAGCACATCCTGCGCTGCGTCGGCATTCGGACATACTGTCCTGCACATGTCGGTTTTACGAAGTGAATTCGTAAAACCTCACATTTTTCTCGGCTAGAGCCTCGAAAAATGGCGATACATCCATGAATCGTTTAGCAGTTTGCTGTTTTTCAGCAAACTGCTAGTCATACAATGTTATATGATCTAACAGCTTACAATTATACACCTATCAAATAACCCTGTCTTTGCAGGGAAATCTTAATATCTCTTGACATATCTACAAAAAATCGTTATTTATTATTATCAATCAAATGGAGGGTTATAATGAACATTAAATATTTTTTCGCAATTGTAATTGTGGCAGCTTGCGTAGCGGCAATACCGGGTTGTAAAACCACCATAGATTACCCTTCCGGCGACAAATATGTCGGCGCCGCAAAGGACAAGGTGAGAGACGGTGAAGGTGAATACCAGTGGAAATCCGGCGACAAGTATGTCGGCCCCTACAGGGCGGGCAAGCGCCACGGTGAGGGACTCTACACGTGGGCCAGCGGTGAAACCTACAAAGGGATTTACAGCAGCAGCGTTAAAGACGGTAAGGGGACCTACACATGGCTATCAGGCGATAAATATGAAGGGGAATTCAAAGACGGAAAAATGAACGGCCAGGGAACCTACACCTGGAAATCGGGCGACAAGTATGTCGGCGAGTTCAAGGATGATAAGAGAAACGGCCAGGGAACGATGACCTATGCCGACGGAAGGGTGCAAAAAGGCGTCTGGAAGGATAATATATACCAGGGAGAAAAATAATATATGGAGGTAATCTTTGAGGCGCTGGAATATACCTCGGAGGATACCTTTGTTCAAGGTGAATACCGCTTTTCAGGAAGCACTGAGAGCGGATGGACGATAACACGAAACGGTAGGGCACATCTTACTCTGGGCAGGGGATACCGTTTACTGCGAACGCTCTACTGCGGTATCTGTTCCACCGATCTTGCCAGAAGATACATGCCCTTTCCCCTTCCCCAGATAATTGGCCACGAAGCAGTGGCGCGGGACGAGGAGGGACGCAATTACATCGTCGAGATAAACGATACCTGCGTTTCCAGGGGTGACGTCTCCCCTGAGATCTTCTGTAAAAGCGGCCTTCCCACTCACTGCCCCGGAAGGATGGTCCTTGGCATAGATCGTCTTCCGGGGGGGTTCGCCCCGTGGATACTGGTGCCAGAGTACGCGGCAATCCCGATCGATGATCTGCCGCCGCGATCAGCGGTCCTTATAGAGCCCTTTGCGGCGGCCCTCCATGCAGTTACCGTATCCCCTCCTTGCAGCGGCGACTCAGTAGCCGTCGTAGGAGCCGGAAGGCTGGGACTGCTTATTGTCGCCGCCCTTGCTGCCCAGAGGCAAGTCGGCGGGTATCACTTTGCCATCACCGTCCTTGATGTTAACAGCGGAAATCTTGATCGCGCCCGTGTTCTTGGCGCGGATGATGTAATTGTTGTTTACTCTGACACCCCCCATAAACTCCGCGGCCATTTTGACACTGTCTTCGATGCATCAGGTACGCCGGAGGGTCTGGACCTGGCCCTGGCCATCTCTCGCAGGGAAGTTCATCTTAAATCAACCCACGGGAGGGAATATCACGGCATAAAGCATTTAACCGAACTCGTGGTTGATGAGCTCTCACTGCTCACCTTTTCTACAGAAAACCTGGACTATCTCTGGTCAAAAAATGACAATATCAATAAATGGGTATATATTGCACCAGGTTGCGGGTCTGTGGATATTCCCAATCGTTTTAAACAATACCATGATGTCATATCATCAGCAGAATCATATTTAAAAGGAAAAGATTTTTACAACCGCATACCACGTTTTGATATAGCAATAGCTTCATCTGCGGAAGAAATAGACCTATGCATAAGACCGTCATCGAATAACGAACAATCTTTGGTGAAGCCTCGCGGCGCAATTCTTTTTAAGGGCTCCGGGAAAGCTAATCCTCTACTGAATTTCATCAATTCTGGCAAACGAATAAGAACGAGTCGATGCGGTAATTTCAAGGAGGCAATAAATTGCATAAAGAAAGACATTGGTATCCTTACATCAATGGAAAAAAATATTATTACCCATGAATTTCCCGTATCACAACTTGCCGATGCCTTTGATACGGCAAGGGGTGATGACGCAATAAAGGTGATCATTCATCATAAAGATTCCTGACTCTGACCCCTATTTTATCAATATTATTAAATTTATTACTCTGCCCTTTTTTTTATAATAATCTACTCTGACACCATAAATAAATTATAAAATATGACATTTTTTGAAATTATTCACTTTTTTTATTGACACTATTGACGATATGTTAATTATGCATTAACTTTTTATTTTAATTCGCATTTCAAGCGAAATCATAGGGGAATAAAATGAATAAGGAACTACGAGAAGATTACGAACTTATCGCAAAGCATTGTCCAGAGTGTGAATCTTTAGTAATGGCCAAACTGGAAAAGCAAAAAACAGGCACGATGAAGTATAGCGGGTATAAATGCTCTCAATGCGACTGGTCAAGTCCTGTCAATATGAGCGATATTAACTAAACATACATGATTTATCATTAATAATAGATCGACCTCGAATAAAATCTGATCATATTCATTCTGACTCGTATGAATTTTAATCAGATATCACATCTAATTCTTCATGTAATAATACTAAATAAAATTTTTTACTCAAATATCTCCCTGGGAAATATTCTTTTCCGATACAAATCTTCATATTCAAGAAGCTTTTTCAGCCGCTCCTCATAGGTGTTTCCGAGTTTCAGGAAATACTCGGAATATGTTATCGGCACCGGCGGTATATACTCCCTGTCAACATAGGCCCTGAATCCTCCATAGGCGTACTTCCGGGGATCACTGACATACTTGCTCCGCACCGGATTATACGCCGTGTAAAGAAATACATTCCAGAAATAGTGGACAG